>JABDPT010000120.1 GCA_013042605.1 Paracoccaceae bacterium | reverse complement strand
TCGACCTGCCCATGTCCGACAATAAGACCGCTCTCGTGATCTCGGCCCATGCCGCAGACTTCGTCTGGCGCTGTGGCGGCGCGATCGCGCTTCACGCCGAAAAGGGCTATGACGTCACCGTCGCCTGTCTGTCGTTCGGTGAGCGTGGGGAAAGCGCCCGTCTCTGGAAAGAGGGCAAGACGCTGGACGAGGTGAAGGCCATCCGCCGCGCCGAGGCAGAGGCGGCGGCAGAGGCCCTGGGCGTGCAACAACTGGTGTGTTTCGATCTGGGGGATTACCCGCTTCATCTTGAACGTGCGGACAAGGACCGGCTGGTCGATCTGATCCGGGCGGTGCAGCCGGCCTTCATGATGAGCCACTCGAAATACGACCCCTATAACACCGACCACATGTATATGACCGAGGTGGCGCTCGAATGCCGGATGATCGCGCAGGCCTGGGGTCATAACCCGGGCGAAAAGGTGCTGGGCGCGCCGCAGCTTTATCTCTTCGAGCCGCACCAGACCGAACAGATGGGGTGGAAGCCGGACACGTTTCTCGACATCACGTCGGTCTGGCACAAAAAGCGCGCGGCGATGGAGTGCATGAACGGGCAGGTGCACCTGTGGGATTACTACACCCGCGTCGCACAGCAACGGGCCAACCATTTCAAGCGGAACTCGGGCGGCCAGTCGGGCGGCCGAGACTGCAAATATGCGGAAGGGTTCGAGACGGTCTTCCCGCGCACGGTGGACGAGCTTTGATGGCGGGCGTTGTCGTTCAGAACATCGCGCGCGCGGATGCCGACACGATCCACCGCTTGGGCGCGGCGGGCGTGGCGACAGTGCATGAGGCGCAGGGGCGCACCGGGCTGATGGCGTCCGGCATGCGACCGATCCAGGCGGATGCGGGCATTGCGGGCAGCGCGGTCACGATCAGCGCGCCGCCGGGTGACAACTGGATGATCCATGTCGCCATCGAACAGTTGGGCGAGGGCGATATCATGGTGCTGGCCCCGACCGCGCCCTGCGACATGGGCTATTTCGGGGATCTTCTGGCGACATCGGCCATGGCGCGGGGATGTCGCGCGCTGGTGATCGATGCGGGGGTGCGCGATACGCGGGACTTGCGCGCAATGGGGTTTCTTGTCTGGTCCAGCGCCGTGTCGGCGCAGGGTACGGTGAAGGAAACGGTCGGGTCGGTGAATGTGCCTATCGTTTGTGCCGGCGCGCGGGTCAATCCCGGTGACGTGGTCGTGGCGGATGATGACGGCGTCTGCATCGTGGCGCGGGAGGAGGCGGAAGCCGTGATGGCCGCCGCGCAAAAACGCCTCAATGCCGAAGAGACCAAGCGCGAAAGGCTGGCGGCGGGCGAGCTTGGACTCGACATATACGACATGCGGCCCCGACTTGCCGAGAAGGGGCTCAAATATGTCTGACGGGATTCCGACGACTTGGATGCGCGGCGGCACGTCGAAGGGCGGGTTTTTCCTGGCCGACGACCTGCCGGGCGAACCCGACCTGCGGGATGCCATGCTGCTGGGCGTCATGGGATCGCCCGATCCGCGGCAGATCGACGGGATGGGCGGGGGCGATCCGCTGACCTCGAAAGTTGCCGTGGTCAGGCAGTCCGATCGGGCCGAGGTGGATGTCGATTACCTGTTTCTTCAGGTCTTCGTGGATCAGGCTATCGTGACCGATGCCCAGAATTGCGGGAACATTCTGGCCGGTGTCGGACCGTTCGCCATTGAGCACGGGCTTGTTCCGGCGGCGGATGGAGAGACGCCGGTCACGATCTTCATGGAGAATACCGGGCAGGTGGCCGTGGCGCGAGTGCCGACGCCGGGCGGCGTGGTCACGTATCAGGGAACCGCACGGATCGACGGGGTACCCGGAACCGCGGCCCCGATCCCGATCGAGTTTCGGGACACGGCGGGGTCAAGCTGCGGGGCGCTCTTTCCCACCGGGAACGCGCGCGACACCATCGACGGCGTGGAGGTGACGCTGATCGACAACGGTATGCCTTGTGTGATCCTCTCCGCGAGCGACATGGGGATCACCGGGGATGAGACGCCGGAGGCGCTTGAGGCGGATGAGCAGTTGCGTGCGCGGCTTGAGGGTATCCGGCGAGCGGCAGGCCCGCTCATGAACCTTGGCGACGTGGCCGCGAAAACGGTCCCGAAGATGACGATGGTCAGCCCGCCGACCAAGGGCGGCGCGATCTCGACCCGGACGTTCATTCCTCATCGCTGCCACAAGGCCATCGGCGTGCTGGGCGCGGTCAGCGTGGCGACGTCATGCCTGAAGCCCGGGGCCGTTGGTCACGACATGGCCGACCTGCCGGAGGGTGAGGGCAAGGCCCTGTCGATCGAACATCCGACGGGCGAGATGACGGTGGTCGGGCATATCGAAGCTGGCGAGGTGACGCGGGCCGAGGTCTTGCGGACCGCGCGCAAGCTGATGGAGGGGGTTGTCTTTCCCGCCCCGGCCGCAACGGCGATGCAAAGGGCGGCAGAGTGATGTCGGATTATCTCGCGTTCCATCCCGATCCGAAGGTGCCCGACTACACGCCGCCCGCAGGGGCCGTCGATGCGCATTGCCACGTGTTCGGCCCGGCGTCGGTCTTTCCCTTCGCGCCGGAACGGAAATACACCCCCTGCGACGCCTCCAAAGAGCAGCTTTTCGCACTTCGCGATCATCTGGGGTTTGCCCGCAACGTGATCGTTCAGGCGACTTGCCACGGCAAGGATAATGCCGCGCTAGCCGACGCGCTTCTCGCCTCGGGCGGTATGGCGCGGGGTGTCGCCATCGTCGACCCCGAGATTGACGACGATGAGCTTGATGCGCTGCACGCGGCGGGCGTGCGCGGCGTGCGCTTCAACTTCGTGAAGCGGTTGGTCGACGCCACTCCGCACGAAGTGTTCGAACGGGTGGCCGCCCGCGTGACGCGGCTGGGCTGGCATATCGTGGTCTATTTCGAAGGGCAGGACCTGCCCGAGGTCGCGCCACTTGTGGCGCGGTTGCCGGGCATCGTCGTGGTCGACCATATGGGGCGGCCGGATGTCTCAAAGGGCGTCGATGGCAATGGATTTCAGGAGTTTCTGGCCTTCCTGACCGACCATGAGGATGTCTGGGTCAAGGTGTCCTGCCCCGAACGTCTCACGGTCGCAGGCCCGCCTTATGACGATGTGGTGCCGTTTGCGCGGACACTGGTCGAGCGGTTTTCCGACCGAGTGCTCTGGGGCACCGACTGGCCGCATCCGAACATGAAAAGCCATATGCCCGACGACGGGGCCTTGGTCGATGTGATCCCGAAGAACGCTGTGACCGAGGATTTGCGGCACCGTCTTCTGGTCGAAAACCCGATGCGCCTGTACTGGCCGGAGGAGGCAGGGTGACGACAGGGGTCACGATCCGGGATGCTCTGGTCGCCGCCTTCGGGGCGACGATGGTCGTGGCCTGCATTCTGTGGAATATCGAGGCGCCGACGCGCCTTGGTTTTGCGATCCTGACCCAGCAATACATGGCGTTTCAACTGGGGCTGGCGCTGGCAATCGCCTTTCTTCAATTCGGGGTCCGGGGCGGCGAAAAGGACCGTGCGGGCTGGATCGACGGCGCCATCGCCCTGATCGCCTTTGCCGTCCTGATGTATGCCGCGTGGGATTTCGTCTGGCTCTTGCGCGAACAGGCCTATCGCCCGTGGCAGATCACGGTGATCGGGGCGGTTGTCGTGGTTGTGGTGATGGAAGGCGTGCGGCGGCGCGCGGGCTGGATGCTTTTCTCCATCGTGGCCGCGTTCCTTGTCTACGCGCTTTTCGCCGACCGCGTCCCCGGACGCCTGATCGGCAAGGAACTGTCGCCCGAGCGCCTGGTGCAATACGTGGGCTTCGACCCGAACGCGGTGTTTTCCACCCCGCTTGCGGTGGGCACGATCATCGTCCTGCTTTTCGTCTTCTTCGGAAAACTTCTTTTCGCGGCGGGCGGCGGGGCCTTTTTCACCGATCTCGCCATGGCGGCGACCGGGCGGTCGCGCGGGGGAAGCGCGAAGATCTCGGTCGTCGGATCGGCGTTGTTCGGGTCGATCTCGGGATCGGCGGTGTCGAACGTTGTGACCACCGGCGTTGTGACGATCCCGCTCATGCAGCGGGGCGGATATACCAAGCGCGACGCCGGCGCGATCGAGGCGGTGGCATCGACCGGGGGGCAGTTGACCCCGCCGATCATGGGGGCCGCCGCGTTCCTGATGGCCGAATTCCTCGACATCTCGTATTTCACCGTGGCCGCGGCCGCGCTTTTGCCCGCGATCCTCTATTACCTCAGCGTCTTCGTGCAGGTCGATCTGATCGCGGGGCGCGACAGCATCGCGCCGCCGGAAACCGACGGGCTCACCGTCGCGCAGGTTCTGCGCGAGGGGTGGCATTTCGCACTGCCGTTCGGTGTGCTTCTGGTGGCGCTCTTCTGGTGGCGGATGGACCCGGCGGATTCGGCGCTTTTGTCGGCCGTGGCGATCGTGGCGGTGAGCTTCCTGCGCTCGTATCGCGGCCAGCGTCTTACGCTTGGAACGCTGGGCCGCACATTCGTCGAAACCGGGACGGGGATGGTCGATCTGATCCTCGTGGTGGCGGCGGCAGGGTTCGTGATCGGCATCCTGAACATCACCGGGCTGGGCTTTGCGCTGACGCTTGTTCTGGTCGATGCGGTGGGCGGGAATGTCATCCTGCTGCTTGGGATATCCGCCGTTATCTGCATCATTCTGGGCATGGGGATGCCGACCTCGGGGGTATATGTCCTTTTGGCCGCGCTGGTCGCGCCGTCGCTTGTCGAGGCTGGAATTCAACCCATCGCCGCGCATCTTTTCATTCTCTATTTCGGCATGATGTCGATGATCACGCCACCGGTGGCGCTGGCGGCCTTTGCGGCGGCGACGATCACCAAGGATGACCCGCTGCGCACCGGCTTTGCCGCGATGCGGATCGGCTGGGCGGCGTTCATCCTGCCGTTCGTTTTCGTGGCGACCCCGGCGATCCTGATGGATACGGGCTGGGGTTCCATCGCTTTGAACGCGGGCCTTGCCGCCGTCGGCATCATGGCCGTCACGGCGGGCATCGTCGGGTTCTGGGGGCGGCGCCTTGGGGCGCTGCTTCGTATCGCGCTCACGCTGCTCGGCGGCCTCGCTTTGCCACTCGGGTTCGTGCCCGAGGCCGAGCTTCTTCACATTCCCGCCGCTCTCGCGGCCATCGCACTTGCCGTTGCCCTGAGATTGCGGGCCCCGGCGTCATCTTCGTCAGAACCAGGGAGGACACTGACATGAATACGCTAAGACAAATGGCTGCCGGAGGCGCCATTGCCGTCGCCCTCAGCGCAACCGCAGCGGCGGCGCAAGTCGTCACGATTGCCACGGGGGCGCAGGGATCGATTGCCTATAACTCGGGCCAGGCGGTCGCCAAGGTCGCCAACGACGCGGGCATCACGGCGCGGACGCAACCCCTTGTCGGATACCTGCCGCTCATCAACAACGGAGAGGTCGATTTCGGGTTTTCGAACGGGGTCGAGGCGGAATACGGCTTTTCCGGTACCGGCAACTACGACCGCGAAAATCCGAATATCCGTCTGGTCGGCGTGATGTTCCCACTGACGACGTCGATCATGGCGCCCTGCGACCTTGGTCTGACCACCGTCGCTGAACTGGCCGAACGGGCAGGCGATCTGCGCATCGCGTCGGAATATACCTCATCGACCATCATCCCCTATTACATCGGCGGGGCGCTGGCGAATGCGGGCCTCAGCTATGACGATTTCAAGCAGGTCCCCGTGGCGTCCTTCGTGGCGGGCATCAACGCACTTGGTGATGAACTGGTGGACGTCGCCCTTGTCAGCCTGAATGCCGGTGCGGGTCAGCAGGCGGCGGTCAAGCTGCAGAACCGGGGCGGGCTGTGCTACATCTCGCTTGACGACAGCGACGCGGGCGTTGCGGCGTTCAAAGAGTTTCTGCCCGCCGGGAATGTCGTCGGATTACCGCAGAACGAAAACATCAACGGTCTTCAGACTGCGGGTGCAAACCTGATGCGCATCCCGTGGGTGATGATGACCAATGCGGATGTGGACGAAGACCTCGTTTACACGATGACCAAGACCATCGCGGAAGAGAACGAAGCGCTGAAAGACAGTTTCGGGGCCTTCGCGCGTGCGAATGCGGCAACGATGGCGCCAGCGTCGATCGTTCCCTATCACCCCGGCGCGCTGAAATACTTCGAAGAGGCCGGCATTTCGGTCGGTGGCTGATCGGGTCACGGGGCGCGGGCCGGACCCGCGCCTCGACACCTGTGCGCATGATGAAGGGCGACGAACATGATGACTGAAATCGAAGCATCCGACGGCCACAGGCTCGACTGCTGGATGGTGGATGCGGAAGGTGCGCGAAAAGGCGGAATTGTCCTTCTTCAGGAAATATTCGGCGTGACCGACCAGTTGAAAGGGATCGCCGCGCGCTATGCGGCCGACGGCTATGACGTCGCCATCCC
>JABDPT010000114.1 GCA_013042605.1 Paracoccaceae bacterium | reverse complement strand
ATGCTCCGGTCGCCATCCTTGCCCGGGGGCGGCAGAAGATGCCCGACGCGGGCACGGAAGCTGTGCGTGCCCTTCGCGCTTGGGCTGTCGGTGCCCGCATCCAGAACGATCGGTGATCCGGCGTAATTGGGCTCGAAGGCGTTCACCTCGTCGGCATCGAGATTGCGCGATGCCCAAGCCTCGCGGAACGCTGTTTCATCTTTGGCGGGGTTGTAGGTGTCGAGGAAGCGCTTGTCTTCTTCAATGAACCGTTCGATGAAATCGCGGGCGGTCGAGGCGAAGACGGGCCGACGCTCTGCGTCGTAGCTGTCAAGCAGATGCGCACCGCCCCAGCCCCGCAGATCGGCGGTAAGTTTCCAGCCAAGGTTTCTGACGTCTTCGAACCCGGTATTGATACCGTAACCGCCATAGGGCGGGTGGCTGTGTGCGGCGTCGCCCGCGATGAAGACCCGCCCGGCGCGGTAGCTGTTGGCCATCGACACGCGCAGGTCCCAAAGCCCGATATGCTCGAACTCCAGCGCGAAATCCTGTCCGACCGCGCGGTGCAAAAGCCCCCGGAAATCATAGTTTTCCGCCGTCGTGCCGAAGGGCACTGGCGCGTGGAAAAACCACGACAGCCCGTGGTCGACGCGGCCGAAGAACTGCCAATAGCCTTCGAAATCGGGGTGCAGGACGTTGTAGAAGGCCTTGCCCGGATAGCGCTTGAGAAGCTCGTGCAGCTCTTCCGACCGGAACACGAGAAGCGCCATCAGGCGGTTGTGTTCCGACCGCGTCTCGCTGATCCCTGCGGCGTCGCGGGTGAAGGACCGGCTGCCATCGCACCCCACGGCATAGGCGCCGCGCAGGGTGATGCGGTCGGTTCCGTCCTTGTTGACCACGGTCAGCGTCACGCCCGAGTCGTCCTGTTCAAGTGCATCGCCCGACCAGCCATAAAGCACACTAATCGCATCAATTTCGGCGGCACGCGCCCGCAATACGCGCTCGGTCGCATATTGCGGCAAGCGGGCGTTGGCGGCGAAATAGAAGTCTTTGACATGGGCGCGGTTCAACCAGTCATAGTGGTGATCGGACAAAAGCGTGCCATAGGTCGTCATCCCGCCGATGCCCGCACCCTTGGGCAGGGGGTGGGCGGCGCGCAACTCGGCCTCGCAACCCCAGCTTTGAAAATGCTCGCAGGTGCGCTGGGTCAGGTTCTGACCCTTGGGGATGGGCTGCGGTTCGGGATAGCGTTCGACCACGCAAACAGAGATGCCCCGCTGACCCAGTTCGATGGCCAGCCCCATCCCGACAGGGCCGCCGCCGTTTATGATGACATCGTAAGTGTGGGTCATCGCGCCGTTTGCGGGATTACGCCCGCCTCCATGTAGATGTGCTTGGTTTCGAGGAAGTCATGCAAGCCTTCGGGACCGTGCAATCGACCAAGGCCGGATTTGCCATAGCCGCCGGTTTCGCCCTCGGCAAAGAGGCGTAGATGCGAATTGATCCAGACCGTACCGCCGCGGATCGCGCGGGCCGCCCGCATCGCCCGGGCGCCGTCAGTGGAAAAGACCGACGCGGCGAGGCCATAGGGCGTTGCATTGGCCTTGTGGATCGCTTCGGCTTCATCGGCGAAGCTTTCGACAGAGACGAGGGGGCCGAAGAGTTCCTCTTGCACGAGAGACGACTGAAGGTCGTCGATACGAAAGAGGGACGGCGTGAGAAACGCGCCTTGGCCTAGACGCTCGCCCTTCAACAACACCTCGCCTTCGTCGGCGGCCTGTTCCAGAAGCGCTTCGACGCGCTTGCGGTTCGCCTCGTCGATCAGGCTGCCCATGTCGCTTGCCGGGTCGCTGCCGGGGCCGGTGCGCACTTGCTGGAAGGCGTTGGTGATGCGCGCCTCGAACTCGGCCGCGATCTTGTCATGTACCAGAAAGCGGGCGGCGGCGACACAAATCTGACCGGCCATCGCGAGAGAGCCGTGGGTCAGTTCCTTGACCGCGAGGTCAAGATCGGCGTCGTCGAAGATGATCGCCGGGGCCTTGCCACCCAGTTCTAGCCCGACACGTTTTAGCGTGGGTGCGGCGGCCGCCATTATAGCTGCGCCTGTTCGGCTTGATCCGGTGAAGCTGATCACGTCGATATCGGGCGAGACGGTCATGGCCTGCCCAACCTCGATCCCGTTCTCGTTAACCGAATTCACAACGCCCTTGGGCAGTGACGGGGCCGATGTGATGGCCTCCATGATCCGCGCATGGACCAAGGGCGTTTGTTGCGCGGGTTTGATGACTGTCGTGCAGCCCGCCGCCAGCGCCGGGGCCAGCGATCGCATCAGCAATGTCACCGGCGCGTTCCAGGGGACGATCACCCCCGCGACGCCTGCCGCTTCCCGGTTGAAAAGCGACATGTTGCCCGGCGCGGTTTCCTGCATCGTGCCGCGAATATTCCGCGCGAGCCCCGCGTAATAGCGTGTCTCAGAGATCGCACCCATGGTCTCGCCCATGGCCTCGGACCTGATCTTGCCGTTTTCGGCGACGACCAGATCCGCGATCTCGTCCTTGGCGGCCTCAAGGCGGTCGGCGATTTCGAAAAGGGCCTGTGCCCGCAGGCGCGGGGATTGCGACCACGCGGTCTCGAAGAAGGCGCTGCGTGCGGCGCTGGCGGCGGCGGCGGTCAAGGCGCCGCTTCCCGGATAGAACTGGCCCAACGTGTCGAAGGTCGCGGGGTTCAAGCTGTCCTGAAGCGGGCCGCCCTCGGACACCCAGTCACCGTCGATGTAATGCCGCGCGGGTGTTTGTGTCATCGTTCTTCCTCACGTCTGTTATCGGCCTCTGCCGTGGTCAGGGTCGTCATGCGACCGCTCCGTTCGATTTTTCGTGGTCGCCAAGCTGGGCGTTTATCCTGTGTGACACGGCCAACACCTCCTCTTGGATCCGGTCGAGCGTCTCCGGTGTCACGTCCGCTTCATTGCTGGTCAGGCAAAGCGCGCCTTGCGGGTTGTTGTCGCCCAGAAGGATCGGCGCCGCCACCGCCACAACGCCCGGCGTCACCTCGCC
>JABDPT010000113.1 GCA_013042605.1 Paracoccaceae bacterium | reverse complement strand
GATTTACATCAGCGAATACAAGCGCTTCCAGTCCGCACCGGGGCCGCGACTGACGCCGCGGTCGTTCTGGCTTGACCGGCGATATCCCATCGTCAATCGCTGGCGCGACCCAAGCTAGGCCGGCGACCCTAGTCGCGCGAGACGGAATAGCCCTCAAGCGAATTCGGCAGAAGGCCCGATGGTCCGACCGGCGCCGTGGACAGAACCGTTTCGGGCAGGCGGATATCAAGCTGCATCCCGGTCTGGCTTTCGTCGGAAAAGCCGATGTTCATCTGGCCGCCATGGGCATCCACGCTGGCACGCAGCCAATCGATGGGGCGGCTGTGTTCGCCTCTCTCTTCGATCTTCGTGCAAGACCGGGGGACCCTGGGCAGATCCCAGTCAAGGCTGATGATCACCGCCCCGGCCCGTTGAGGAGAAGCGCCAAGCGTCAGTGCGACAAGCGAAACGGCTTCGGATGCGGCATGGGTGAAGGCGGCCTGCAAGACGGTTTGCACCGCGTCAGGATTGCCCAGCATCATGCGATTGGGAAACGAGACATTGAGCGAGCGGTCCGGGTCTATCAGCGCGGCGATATCGCGGCAGATATGGCCGATATCCACCTGCGCCTCGATCCCGGTCAGGGCCGACAACCCGCCGCCGCCATATTCGAGCGTATCGATTTCGTCCAACGCGTGAATCGCGGTTTCCAGCAGAAGTTCGAGCAAAAGCTCTTTGCGTTCCATCGGCGGGCGAAACTCGGCGCGCAGCATCTGGCCCAGTGACACGATATTGTTGAGCGGTCCGCGCATATGCGACACTGCCGCGGTGGCGGCCGTATGCACGCGCGCGGCCTTCTTGCGAAGGACTTTTGCGTCGGCCTGCACATTCTCGATCTGGGATTTCAGCCCGGTGATGTCGGTCGCCGCCCCCAGAATCGCGGTGACACGGTTGCCTTCCCGGACCGGGGTCAGCGAGGTGCGCCACCAACGCGCACCTTTCGGCAGTTCCAGCAATTCGTCGTAGGAATAGGGCTGTCCGGCATCAAGGCAGCGCCGGTAGTTCGCGTCGATCGTTTCGGCCAGCCGGGCCGGAAACGCCTCGAACGGCGTCTTGCCGGCGACCATGGGTGTTTCGATGCCGGTTGCGGCGGTATGGGCGGCGTTCACACCGCCAAATAGAATGTCGTTTCCATCAACCAATACCAGGAACATCGGGGCATCGATGCTGTCCATCGTGGACAGCAGTGCAGCCAAAGAGGGCTGCAAAAAAGCTTCGGTCATAAAGGTCGTCCTGAAGTCGTTCACATCTCCCTCAGGGACGGGCTTAGACGAAGCCTCTTAACCAGAATTGAAAGGCCGCGACTTTTTCGCACCGGCAGACCGGAAAAACCGTTCAAAGCTTACGCAGGCGGCAGTCTTTCATCAGGCTTTCGGTCATTTCGCGGTCGCACAGGCGCGTGGCTTCGGTCGTGACGGCCGCACTCGCGGCGGCGACACCGAATTGCAGGCAGGTCTCGATCGGCCATTCGCGGGCAAGGGCAAGCGTGAAGGCGCCGACAAAGCTGTCGCCCGCACCGACCTTGCTGACCACCGGAACCTCGGCGCCGACCGAGTGCCAGCTGCCATCCTTGGTCGACAAGACCGACCCATCGGCACCGCGCGCCACGATGACGATGCGTGCGACGCCTTCGGCCACCAGTCGCTCGGCGAACCGGGCGGTGTCTTCGGGGGTAGGCTGCTTGCGACCGTCAAGCTCTTCGCCTTCCTCGCCATCCATGCGCAGGACATAAAGCGCCTCGCGCGGGGCCTCGGCAAGGTTGAACAGGGCGGGGCCAGAGGTGTCGACGATCAACCGCGCGCCGCGTCCGGCGACGTGACCGGCAAGGATCGACGGAAATTCCTTGGCCACGCCGGGCGGCTGGCTGCCCGACAGGACGACAAGCGTGCCATCGCCCGTGGCCTGATCGACCGTGGTCAGCGCGCGCGGCACGTCGTCTTCTTTCCAGGACGGGCCGGGCATGACGAAACGGTACTGGTCGCCGCTTTCCTCTTCGGTCACCGATACCGACTGGCGGGTTTCGCCGGGGCCCTGAAAGGCGACGGTCGCCACGCCTTCAAGGGCGAGCAGTTGCAGAAGATGCGCACCGGTCGCGCCGCCGATGGCGACAAGCGCGGTACTTTGCCCGCCCAGCAGCTTGATCGCCCGGCTGACATTGATGCCGCCGCCGCCCGGGTCGATATGCGGCTCGGTACAGCGCAGCTTCGGCCCCGGAATGACCCGGGGCGCCGAGGTGGCGTAATCGACCGTGGGGTTGAGGGTGATGGTGAGAATATGCGCTTTCATCGGTCCGTCCGCCTGCTCATGTTTGCGCTAACGTCATGCCGGGACAACCTGTGGAAACGGGCGGGCGGCGTCAAGACGGAAAACGAAGCGCCTGTGTGGTGGCGAGTTGGACGGGTCTGTTCTAGCCCTTCAGAGGGACGACCACGGCGCGCATCGCTTGATTGATGGCGATCTGATGCTCTGCGAAGCCGTCGATCACCCTCTTGCGCAACCAGGTATTGGCGGGGTCCGAGGTGTTTCGGGCCGACCATGCAATCCGTTGGCGGAAATCCTTGGGGGCCGCCACGGGTTCCAGAACGTCAAGATCATAGCGCCGCCGCATCTCTTCCATCGCGAAGCTGGGCAGTGTCGCGATGAAATCGGTCGCGGCAAGGATCGGGCCGACAAGCGGGAAGTCATGGACCTTGCCGCCCATCGTCCGGGGCCGGTTGAGCAGCCTGTGCTCTTTCTCGATCGGCGAACCGCCGGTCTCCTTGTCTTCGATGGCGACCTGAAGATAGCGGTACCGCGCGGCGGTCTCGGCGCTCCAGTTCCGGGTTGCAGGGTGGCCCTGTCGCGCGAAGGTGAAAAAGGTGACCGGCTCCATTTCGACCGAGGCGATCCCGTCCATCAGATGTGGCGGCCCCCCGACATGCACGACGTCGATCAATCCATCCGCAAGGTCCTGCAGGTTGTCGGGCCTGATCCGGACCCATTCGATCATCGTATTCGGTGCGGCCTTCTGGATGGCGGCGGTGAACTCGGTAATGAAGGCCGGCGATGTATGCAGCGCGATCCGGAAGGCGCGGTCGCTCGTTTCCGGGGTGAAGGGTTCGGACGGCTCCAGGGCGCGGCGAAGCCCGCGCAGAACCGGCGCAAGTTCGTTGGCCAGGGACAGCGCCTGTGGCGTTGGCTGCATCTTCCCGCCAACCCGCACAAAGAGCGGATCGTCGAACTGCGTCCGCAGCCGCCCGAGCGCATGGCTGACCGCCGAGGGGGTCACGGCAAGCCGGTTGGCCGCGGCGGCGACGCTGCCCTCTTCGATCAGCGCCTCGAAGGTGGACAGCAGGTTCAGGTCGATCTTGTGAAGCTGAATCTGGCTCATGTGGGGCTGAAATCGTTTCGCTGGACTGACGCGAGCATGACGTGGATGATCTCACTGTGTCCAATAGAAAAGCGTTCGGCGGGCAGGCTTTAGCCAGACCAATGGCCGCGCGCCACTGCTTTTTCATGGACGACACCGAAGATGCTTGGCCCGTTTTCCGGGCGGCGAGACCACAAGGGCCTGAACTTCATTCATGGCGGATGCCATCCACCGGCCGGTCACCGGACCCGACGGGAGAGATCTGCCCGATTCAATTAACCGATACGAGGAAAGACAGATGACAATGACAGCGACACCCAAGACCTCAGCGCATATCCAAAGCGGCGAGGCCAATGGCCGTATCTGGGGCGCGCGCGCCGCCGACTGGGCGGCGATCCAGGAGCCGCAATGCGCCCCGGCCTATCACGCGGTCTTCGACAAGGCCGTGATCGGGTCCGAAACCCGACTGCTCGATGCCGGATGCGGCGCGGGAATGGCGCTCCGGCTTGCTGCCGATCTCGGTGCCGAGGTCGCGGGCATCGATGCATCGGCGGCGCTACTGGAGGTCGCGCGCGGACGCCATCCCAAGGCGACGTTCGCGCTCGGAGATCTCGAGGAATTACCCTTTGACAGCGACAGCTTCGATGTCGTCACCGGGTTCAACTCTTTCCAATACGCCGCCGATCCAATCATGGCGCTGCAAGAGGCGCGGCGTGTGACCCGACCCGGCGGCAAGGTCTTCGTCATGACCTGGGGCGAGCCCGACGGTATGGAGGCCGCCGCGCTCGTCGCCGCGCTCAAGCCGCTGCTACCACCTCCGCCGCCAGGTGCCGCGGGCCCCTTCGCGCTGTCTGAAACGGACAAGCTCGAAGCCCTTGCCACGTCGGCGGGACTGACCGCGCAGGAGGTGTTCGACGTGAATGCGCCGTGGCGCTATCCCGACCTCGCCACCGCGCAAAAAGGGCTGGGCTCGTCCGGTGTCGCCGTGAAAGCCGCCGAGATCAACGGGCAGGCGGCTCTCGACGATGCCCATGCAAAGGCGCTCGCGGCCTTTCGTCAACCCGACGGAAGCTACGTGATCGGCGCGACATTCCGCGTTCTCATGGCTGGTGTGGCGCTCTAGGCCCACGCCACCCGTTGCAGACAGAATGGGGCGTCCTTCCCGGACGCCCCAGCACCATTCACGAGAGGGGAATACATCGGCCCAGCATCATCCGATACGTGGCGGGGACATAGTGGAAGCCGTCGCCGCGCGTGTCGATATGCGGCTCGGTACAGCGCAGCTTCGGCCCCGGAATGACCCGGGGCGCCGAGGTGGCGTAATCGACCGTGGGGTTGAGGGTGATGGTGAGATTATGGGCTTTCATCGGTCCTTCCGCCCGCTCGTGTCTGGCTGACGTGGTGCCGGGACAATCTGTGGAAACGGGCGCGCGGCTTCTAGCGGGAAGGCGCTGCTTGTGGGGAAGGGGGATTTTGGAGGG
>JABDPT010000112.1 GCA_013042605.1 Paracoccaceae bacterium | reverse complement strand
CGCAGGTCGAGCCCAGTGCGGGGCCGGTTTGTCGATTTCTTGCGCCAAAAGCGGAACATGCGCTGACCCCTTGCCATGTGACCTATGCAATAGCGTGGGGGATCGAAGAACGAAAGCACCTGTCATTCAAGGACCTCGGCCCGCGCGTGGCGGTCCGAGGTGTCTCAGGTCTTCGCCGTACGATCCGGCCTACGCGGCCGGATCGTCCTTGGCTTCGTGTTCTTCCTCGCGCACGATTTCGATCTTCAGCTTGCTGAAGAAGGCGGCGAGCGCCCCGATCACGGCGAGGATCGGCGCGGCGAGTACCACGGCCCCACCGGCAATCGCGCCCACGGTCAGGGGAATGTCGATGGCCACGTCACCGTCGGGTTCGATCACCCGGATGCGGCGGACCTGGCTTTCGGCGGCCAGACGTTTGACCTCGGCGACGAGCTTGTCGCCCGACACCTCGATCTCTTCTTTCCAGCTGCGTTCCTTTTTCTTTTCATCTTCAATCGTTTCGATGATGTCTTCGCGTTCCTTGAGGTCGGTCATGTCAAATCTCCCATGTCTGCAATCATGGGAAGACAGTAAGGCCGTCGGCGGAGGGCCGATTGATCAGCGTCAAAGATATTGGCGAAAACGCGAGCCGAAACGACCCCTACCCGCCGCGCCGCGACTTCCACGTCAAAAGCCCGCCGACAGCCGCGAAGAAAGCACCGACCAGCAGCATCGGCGTCAGGAAGTCCTGCCGCCCCCCGGTGATCAAACGGCTTTTGATACGCGTGGGATCGTCGGCTGGGATATAGGCCACGAGAATGTCGTCACCTTCGGACAGCGCGCGAAACGCCTCGGTCGGGCCGCTCCAACGCTCGGACCCTTCGACGACCGCGCCCCCCGGATCAAAGGCATAGGTGACATACATATGGTCGCGTTTGTGGGCACGGATCACGCGGTGTTTGTCGGTCACGGTGGCCGTGATTTGCGTCGCTGCGGCAAAGAATGCGGTGTCATGGCGGTGAATGAGCACCGAACCGATCATCAAGGCGGCCCCGATGCAGAAGAAGGGCAGCCCCATGAGAAGCGTTGTTTTGCGTTTGTCAGCCATTGCGCCTGTGTCTAGCAAAGAGGGCCACTCTGAAAACGGGGAAAATCGGGGCGGCCACGTCAATCTGTCGGATCCCTGCCGGGTTGCATGGGGCCCGGCCAAGGCTGTGCGCGATTGAACATGCCGGGCAACTGCTTGACCTGACAGCGGAGTCGCACTCAGCACGAATTGACGTTGGTCATTGCCGCCTGGCGGTTTTTGTGAGACCGATTTCGCATGGACGCACTTATCCTGCTCCCGATCCTTGTTGTTGCGTACGTACTTGGTGCGCCGATCTACCTGCTTGTCCGGCAACGCAAAGACAAAGCGCGGATCGATGCGCTGGAAGGCCGGCTTGCAACTGCGCTTGATGATCTGGGCCGGCTTCAGCGCCGCGCGCATGAACCAGCCAAGGCAGAACCTGACACTGGGCCGGAAGAACCCGCCGCTGAAGAGGGCGAAGCCGAAGACGCATTCGCGTGGATGGACGATGCGCCCGAGAGCGAGGCGATTGCGGCGCTGGAGGCGGATACCGGTGAGGAACCGCCAGAACCCGTGCCCGCCATTCCCGCCGCCACCAGCATTCCGGCCATTGCCCGCCAATCCGCCCGGCCCGATGAGGGCCCAGAACCGCTTACCGGGCGCAGTGTCGAAGAGCAGCTGGCCTCGCAATGGCTGATCTGGGTGGGCGCGGTTGCCGTGGCGCTCAGTGCCGTATTCCTCTTCCGGTATGCGGTCGATCAGGGGTGGCTGACGCCGCTGACGCGGGTGATCCTTGGGCTGCTTCTGGGTGGTTTCCTGCTGTCGATGGGGGAATGGGCGAAACGTCACCCGGTCGCGGCGGTCCGGCGTGCGGTGAACCCCGATTACGTGCCCCCCGCCCTGTCCGGTTCCGGTATTTTCGCGGTCTACGTTTCGCTTTACGCCGCCCATGCAATGTTCGGGCTGTTGACGCCGACCACGGCCTTTATCGTGCTGGGCCTCACATCTTATTCGGCCTTGGTGCTGTCGCTGCGCCAAGGGCCGTTCGTGGCGCTGGTCGGGTTGCTTGCCGGGTATCTGGTGCCCGCGCTTGTCGACACACCGACGCCTGAGGCGGTCCCGCTTTTCGTCTATCTCTTCGTGCTGACGGCGGGATGTCTTCTGGTGATGGTGTGGCGCAAGTGGTGGTGGTTCTCGTACCTGACGCTGGCCGGTGCGCTGGTCTGGCCGCTGCTCTGGCTTGCCGGATCGTGGAGCATCGGGGATCAGGGCGTTCTGGAGACCTATGCGCTTGGCCTTGCCGTGCTCTTTGCGCTGCTCTCGACCAGCCTGCCGATCCGGCGGTCGGAAACGCCGATCTGGCGGTGGGCGATCGAGATGCTGGCCGACACATCCGGCCTTGGCTTCACGCTGTCGGGGCTGCTCTTGCTTTTGCTGGCGGCAGCGGCGGATTTCAATTCCGCTGCCTTCACCTTCATCGGGCTTTATGGCGCGGCGGCCCTGCTTATGGCGACGCGGCGGGCGGCGCTTGAAAGCCTGCTTCTGGCATCGGCGGCCATCGCGGTGGCCGCGGTGCTGTTTTGGCCCGCCCCGGTGGACGTCACCCCGATCACGGCCGCGCAGGACCTGCCCGAACGCGGGTTCGGTCCCTTCATGGTTCCGCCGGAATATCGCGTCTATGCCACCGCCCTTTGGTCCTTTGTCGTACTTTTCGGTGCGGGCGCTTTTGTCGGAATGCGCTGGGGCCGTACCCCGGCGCTTTGGGCCGGGATCGCGAGCCTGTTGCCCCTGCTTTTCTTCGTGATCGGTTATTGGCGGATCGGCGCGTTGGAAACCGATATTTCCTGGGCCATGGTGGGCGGCGCGCTGGCCATTCTTGCAGCGTCCGCAGCCGCGAAGACACGGCGATGGGTCCCTGGCGGCGATGGGAGCGGGCTTGCAACCGCCCTGTTTGCGGCGGGGGCGACAGCGGCGCTGGCGCTGGCGTTCACCTGCATCCTGCGCGAAGCGTGGCTGACCGTCGCGCTGGCCTTCGAAACGCTCGCTCTGGCATGGATCTGGTCGCGAGTGCAGTTGCCCGCCCTGCGCACCATCGCCACAGCCGTGACCCTTGTGGTCATCGTCCGGCTTGTGGCGAACCCGATGGTGCTGGACTACGAGGGGCAGGTTCTGGGTGTCTTCGGCTGGGTTCTTTACGGCTATGGCCTTCCCGCGATTGCGACATTCCTTGCCTCGCGCATCTTCGCCCGGTCGGAAACCGATCTGGCCCAGACCTTGCTGGAGATTGCGGCGGCGGGCTTTGCCTTCCTGATGGTCGGGCTGCAGCTCAAGCTCTGGACGTCGGGGGATATCTATACACCGCGCTGGACCCTGCTGGATCAGGCGGTGCAGACGATCTGGTGGATCGCCGCGGCCGGTCTTCTGCTATACGAAGCGCAGCGCGGCGAACGGCCATGGACCTATCTCGCGGGGATCGGGCTGATCCTGCTGTCGTTGCTTTCGGTCTTCCTTGTCGGGGTGGTCACCCTGTCCCCGCTTGTAACCAACGAGGCGGTTGGGTGGCTGCCCCTGATCAACCTGCTGGGGCTGGCCTATCTGGTGCCCGCCCTGATGTTCTTTGCGATCGGAAGCGGCCGGCTCTTTCAATCGGATGACGGGTTCCGACAGGTGCTTCTGGGGGCGTCGGGCGTTCTGGTCTTCGTCTACATCACGCTTGAAACCCGGCGCGCGTTTTGGGGAACCTTCATCGGTCTTTCGGGCGCGCAACCGACCAATGCCGAATTCTATGCCTATTCCGCCGTCTGGATCGTGTTCGCGCTGTGCCTTCTTTTCATCGGCATTCTCAGGGTGTCGGTCCCGCTTCGCTATGCGTCCCTTGCGGTGTTGATGGTGACGGTCGCCAAGGTTTTCCTGTTCGACATGTCCGACCTGACGGGGCTCTTTCGCGTGGCCTCGTTCCTTGGTCTGGGCCTGACGCTGATCGGGATCGGGCGGGTTTATCAGCGGTTCGTCTTTGCGCCGGAGCCGGGCGGGACCGGGAAGGCGTGATGTCGGGCCGCAGGCTGTTGACGATCATCAACGCGCGTTCGCGGTTTTCTTCGACAACGATGATGGAAAGCGCCTTGGACATCCCATCAGCATGCGGAAGGGTGCAGGTGCGGTAAAGAGAGTTCTGCAGCGCAGCAATCACGTGGCTGAAGACGCAAGGAAGTGAAAGCGAAGATTCGGCGTCCAGCGATGAGACCATCGGGCCGCCCGCTTGGTCGATCGGGATCATCTGGCCCCCTAATCGGGCCGATATCTGCTCAAGAATCCTACTTCGACCGACCTTACCGCCGCAAAAACCGGCATAATGCTGCAGCATAGCGTAAATCTTCTGCCGAAGATTGGTGACTTCCCGCCGACCGGCTCAGCATTTGGCGGTCATTCAATGGGGAGCCTTATGATGAAACGATCAATCCTTCTGGCTATTGCCTGCGCCCTTCCTGCCGCTCCGGCGCTTGCGCAAGACTGTCCGATCAAGGTGGGTGTCTTGCATTCACTGTCCGGTACGATGGCGATTTCGGAAACGACGCTTAAAGATACGGTAGAGATGCTTGTCGATCAGCAGAACGCCGCCGGCGGCCTTCTTGGCTGCGAGATCGAGGCCGTCGTCGTTGACCCGGCATCGGACTGGCCGCTTTTTGCGGAAAAGGCGCGTGAGCTTCTGACTGTCGAAGAGGTCGATGTGATTTTCGGATCGTGGACCAGCGTGAGCCGGAAGTCGGCGCTTCCGGTTCTGGAAGAGCTGAACGGCCTGATGTTCTATCCGGTGCAGTACGAAGGGGAAGAATCGTCGAAGAACGTGTTCTACACCGGTGCGGCCCCCAACCAGCAGGCCATTCCGGCCGTCGACTATTTTCTTGAAGAATTGGGTGTTGAGCGTTTTGCGCTTCTCGGGACCGACTATGTCTATCCGCGCACGACAAATAACATTCTCGAAGCCTACCTGAAGTCCAAGGGTATCGCCGAAGAAGATATCTTCGTGAACTACACGCCATTCGGGCATTCCGACTGGGCCACGATCGTTGGCGACGTTGTGGAAATGAGCGAAGACGGGCGTCAGGTTGGCGTCATCTCGACGATCAACGGCGACGCCAATATCGGCTTTTACAAGGAACTCGCCGCGGCCGAGATCTCGGCTGACGACATTCCCGTGGTCGCCTTCTCGGTCGGCGAAGAGGAACTTTCGGGCCTCGATACATCCAACCTTGTCGGGCATCTGGCCGCCTGGAACTATTTCCAGTCCGCGGACACGGATGTGAATGCCGAATTCGTCGCCGCGTGGAAAGAGCGGATGGGCGAAGATCGTGTCACCAACGACCCGATGGAGGCGCATTACATCGGGTTCAACATGTGGGTGAACGCCGTCACCGATGCCGGGACAACCGATGTCGATGCGGTGCGCGAGGCCATGTATGGGCAAGAGTTTCCGAACCTGACGGGCGGTACCGCCGTGATGCTGCCCAATCACCACCTCGCCAAGCCCGTGCTGATCGGTGAGATCACCGAAGACGGTCAATTCGACATCGTCAGCCAGACATCCGAAGTGCCCGGCGACGCGTGGACGGACCACCTGCCCGCCAGCGCCAAGTTGATTTCGGACTGGCCCGGCAAGGGCTGCGGCATGTGGGACACCGACAGCGAAAGTTGCGTTCAGATCCAGTCGAACTACTAATCTGACGGAAACCTTCTGCCGGTCCGGGACCGTCGTCTCGGGCCGGCACTCTTAATTCTGGTGGGCCCCTTCACATGCGGATAGTCAGTCTGATCGCGCTTTTTCTCTTTTGCGTGTCCGCGCAAGCTCATGCGCAAGGCGGACCGGTGCAGACGCTTCTTCAGACCCATGTGGACGATATTGCAAAACCGTCCCGGCGCACGATCCAACCTGTGCTCGACGATCTTGCGGCCTCTGGCCGCCCCGAGATGGTGGGTTTTCTGGAGGCTTGGGCGAACAAAGGCATCGTGCAGCGTGAGGAAGACGGGCTGTTTTTCTACGCTGAGCGGGATGGCGATATCTATCGCCTCAGATCCGTCGAAGATGGACAGGACGCGGGTGAGGTTGGCCGCCGCGAGGCAACCGAACTCAAACCGAATTCGGGCGTTCGCAAACTGATCGCCACGGCGCTGGTGCAGTTTCAGCTCAACGATCCCGATCCCGACCGTCGCCGCGCAGCGCTCGATGCGTTGACCCGCAACCCAACGCCCGAACTTCTTGACCCGTTGCGCAAATCGATTGACGGCGAAGAGGTTGCGGACATTCGCGCGCGCAAGGAAGCGCTTGACCGCCTGATCACCATCCGCTTCGGGACCGACACCGAAACCCGCGTGGCGGCGATTGAATGGATGTCGACACAATTGTCGCTTGAGGCGCGGGCCGCGCTCAACGCCGTGTTGGCCACCGACACGGTCGTGGGACAGCCCGACAGCGGCGCGAATATCGCCGGACTTCTTGAGGTGGGGCGCGACCTGACAGAGGATCAGGCCCTTGAGATCCTTGCCGCCGAGGACATCGTCCCCGACCGTGTCGAACGCACCGAGCGTGACGAGGTTCTGATCGCGGCCATCGAAGACGGCGCCATTGCGGGCATACCGGTGGCGAACCTGGACACCGAAGACGCACGTTGGGCGGCTTATGGACGGTTGGTCGAAACGGGCGATGCGGAACCGCTTCCCGATATCAGCGCGGTTGGCGATCTGATCGCCGCAAATCCGATCTATGCGGTCTTCCAAGAGCCCGACGCGGCCGTGACCGACGCCGCGCAAGCCGCGTTGCAAGAGGTCGAGAACCGCGTCTTGCGCGCAGAAGCCGTCGATCTCGGGTTGGATGCCCTGTCGCTTGCGTCGATCTATTTCCTTGCGGCCATTGGTTTGGCCATCACGTTCGGGGTGATGGGCGTCATCAACATGGCGCATGGTGAATTCATTATGATCGGTGCCTATACCGGTTACGTCGTTCAACTCTTTGTCCCGGATTACACGGCGT
Organism: Paracoccaceae bacterium; assembly: GCA_013042605.1. GTDB lineage: Bacteria > Pseudomonadota > Alphaproteobacteria > Rhodobacterales > Rhodobacteraceae > JABDPT01. The sequence continues at coordinate 3,912 of JABDPT010000112.1, read as the reverse complement.
CGCTTGTCATCGCCCTGCCCCTTGCCTTTGTCATAGCTGGCGCGGCGGGCGTGGCGTTGGAACGGCTCGTCATCCGCCATCTTGCCCACCGTCCGCTGGAAACGCTTCTTGCAACCTTCGGCATCTCGGTGGCCCTTCAGCAGCTTTTCAAGAACATCTTCGGCACACAAGCCGTTCCCTTGACATCGCCCGACTGGCTTGCCGGGGCCTGGGTCGTGAATGACGTGATCGGTATAAGCTATATTCGTATCGCGATTTTCCTGATGGCGCTGCTGTTCCTTGGTCTGCTGGTCTATATCCTGCGCCGCACGCGTCTTGGGCTTGAGGTCCGCGCCGTGACGCAAAACCCCGGCATGGCTGCAAGCCTTGGGATCGACCCGGACCGTGTCGGGATGGCGACCTTTGCGCTTGGGTCCGGCATTGCCGGTGTCGCGGGCGTGGCCATCGGGCTTTTCGCGCAGGTGACCTCGGAAATGGGCACCGGCTATATCGTCCAAAGCTTCATGACCGTGGTCGTGGGCGGGGTTGGATCGGTCTTTGGCACGCTGGCGGGCGCGGGTCTGATCGGCGGGCTTCAGAAAGGCATCGAGTGGCTGAACCCGTCGAACACGCTGGCAGCGCAGACATACATGATCCTGTTCATCATCCTGTTCATCCAGTTCCGGCCGCGCGGGATCGTTGCGCAGAAAGGCAGGTTCGTCCAATGACCTCGACCGCGACAAATCCGAACGGGTCGGCGGTAGAGACAGTGGACCGCAGACGCCCGATGCTATTTCGCACCGACGTTCTGATCTTTCTGTCGCTGCTTGCGCTGGTCACGGTCGGGGCCACGGTTCTGGCGCAGGCGGGGTTCGTGTCGACCTCTTTCGTGAAGCTTCTGGGCAAGACGCTGTGCTTGTGCCTTGCGGCGCTGGCGATGGACCTTGTCTGGGGCTACACCGGCATCCTGTCGCTTGGTCATTTCGCTTTTTTCGGGATCGGCGGCTATGCCATCGGCATGTGGCTGATGTGGGACCGCACCGAGCTGATCGTCGTGGAGACACTTGTCAGGGGCGCCCTGCCACCGACGCCCCTTGAGATAGAGGAAGCCATCGGCACACAGATCTTCGGCGTCGTGGGTTCGTCCGATATTCCCTGGCTCTGGACGTTCGCCGGGTCTTTGCCGTTGCAACTGGCCTTTGCCGTATTGGTGCCCGGCGCGATTGCCCTTGTCTTCGGATGGCTGGCATTTCGCAGCCGGGTTGCGGGCGTCTACCTGTCGATCCTTACCCAAGCCGGGACCCTCGCCCTGTCGCTGTGGCTTTTCCAGAATGACAGCGGTCTTCGGGGCAATAACGGCCTGTCGGGACTGCAAAATCTGCCGGGTCTCGATCATGTGCCGCAATCAACGGTGTCGCTCTGGTTCTTGTGGGCGTCTGCCCTGGCCCTTGGGCTTGGCTATGTCGTCGCCGCCTGGACCGTGTCGGGCCGCTTTGGTTCAGTGCTGCGTGGGATACGCGACGACGAAGCGCGGGTGCGGTTTCTGGGCTATGAGGTCGAGCATTACAAACTGGCCGTCTTCACCGGCACGGCGATGGCCTGCGGAATTGGCGGGGCGCTTTATTACCCGCAAGCGGGGATCGTGAACCCCGCCGAGATTGCCCCGATTGCGTCGATCTATCTGGCTGTCTGGGTCGCCATCGGTGGCCGGGGGCGGCTTTATGGCGCTGTGATCGGCGCGGCCGTGGTCAGCCTTTTGTCAAGCTGGTTCACCGGTGGCGGCGCCCCGGACATCGACCTTGGGGTCTATGTCATCAAGTGGACGGACTGGTGGCTTGTCCTTCTGGGCAGCAGCTTTGTGCTCGTCACCCTTTTCGCGCCCAAGGGTCTGGGCGGCTTCGTCGATCTGTGGACGAACCGCAGGTCGACGCGCCGTGACGACCTTGGCCCCGATCAGGGCAGTCTGCGCGCCGAGGAAGAAACGCCATGAGCGCGCTTCTGGAGGTTTCGGGCGTGTCGAAAAGCTTTGACGGGTTCAAAGCCATCGACAACCTGTCGTTCTCCGTCGGTGAGCCAGAGCTTCGTGCGATTATCGGCCCGAACGGCGCCGGCAAGACCACGTTCATGGACCTTGTGACCGGCAAGACCCGGCCCGACAGCGGCACGATCCGCTATGGTGAGTTGGCGCAGGACCTCACGCGGATGTCCGAGGCCAAGATCGCGCGGGCGGGCATTGGCCGGAAGTTCCAGAAACCCACCGTCTTCGACGATCAGACGGTTACCGAAAACCTGACGATGGCACTCAAGTCGCCGAGATCACCCTTCACGGTGCTGACCCGCCGACCGTCGATGATCGAGCGCGCCGCCGAGGTCGCCCAACGCGTCGGGCTGCGGTCCGACATGAACGCCCGCGCCGGCACACTGTCGCATGGCCAAAAGCAATGGCTTGAGATCGGGATGCTGCTGGCACAGGAACCCCGCCTTCTTCTGGTCGACGAGCCCGCCGCCGGCATGACCGCGGCCGAGCGCGAGCGCACCACCGAAATGCTGGTCGAAGCGGCGAAGACCCGCGCTGTCGTCGTGATCGAACATGACATGGAATTCGTGCGCCGCCTGGGGTGCCGCGTGACCGTTCTTCATGAAGGCCGCGCCCTTGCCGAAGGATCGCTTGATCATGTCTGCGCCGACCCCCGGGTCATCGACGTCTATCTCGGACGACCGGAGACGGCGGATGCTTGAAGCAAAAAACATCACCCTGCACTACGGCGGCAGCCGCATTTTGCACGGCATCGATATCTCTGCCCAACCCGGTCGCGTGACTTGCATCATGGGGTTGAACGGTACCGGGAAAACTTCGTTGCTCAAGGCCATCGCGGGCCGCCACCCCGCGGATGGCGAGGTCACGTTGCAGGGCGCGCCGCTTCCGAAAAGCGCCCGCGACCGGGCGCGCGCAGGCATTGCCTATGTCCCGCAGGGGCGCGAGATTTTCCCGCAACTGACGGTGGCCGAAAACCTTGCCACCGCGTTTGCGTGCCTGCCCCGCGACGAACGCCATGTGTCGCCCGAGATATTCGAGCTGTTCCCCGTTCTGGCCGAAATGGAGAAACGCCGGGGCGGAGATTTATCAGGCGGTCAGCAACAGCAGCTTGCCATTGCACGGGCGCTGGTCACCAGACCCAAGGTCTTGTTGCTGGATGAGCCGACCGAGGGCATTCAGCCCAACATCATCGATCAGATCGGCCGTGTCATCGCGGGTCTGCGGGATGCGGGGTCGATGGCGATCGTGCTGGTCGAACAGCGCTTTGATTTCGCCTGGAGCCTGGCCGACCGTATCGTCGTCTTGAGACGCGGCAGCGTTTTGCGAAACGAAGACCGCAGCGAGGCATCGCGCGAGGCGGTTCTGGCGGATGTGTCTGTGTGACGGTGGCTCGGCGCGCGGCGTCTAGGGGTGGGCGGATACATTCCATCGAAGAGCTGAAGTGCTGGGGCGAGCGGGCGTTCTCGCGCGGAGATTTCATCGTGAACCTTCCGGTCTAGGGAAGGCTCTACGCGCTGGCGTTCGAGGCTCGTCCGTTGAGGTTCGCCGACGAGACTCTCATCTCATCCGCCCGGTTTCTGCCTATGGCCTGATCCGCGTCGGGGGCCAGCGCATCCGTCCCGGAAGAGAGTGAGAGGACCTATCGCTGCGCCCACTCTGTTTAGGCTGCTTACGACAAGTCGATGTTTATAGGTGCTGGAGGGCGGCTTGGAGGCCAGAGTGCATCAATCCATTGTCCGAGGATGCGGTTTGGGTCTTCGGCGCCCCAAGTGGTCCAGGACGTACTGTCTGCGTCCGGGAATACCAGAATACTCTTTGGTTGAGCGTCTACCTCGTCGGTCCTCAATAGTTATCATATAGGATGGACCGTAAGCCGCCGCAGAGTAGCGCACCAC
>JABDPT010000104.1 GCA_013042605.1 Paracoccaceae bacterium | reverse complement strand
TTGTTCGATTACCTGCCCGGTGCCAGCGTTATGCTTGACGATCAGGTCACGCCGCAGCGCCTGTCGCGGTGGGAAGCGATCGAAGACCAGTACGACGCGCGGATCGAGGCGCTCAAGGCGCGGTCGGGCCATGATACGGTCTATAAACCCGCCGATCCCCATCTGCTTTATCTTGATGACGCGGCGTGGGAGGGGCGCGTGTCCGACCTGCGCGTGCTCCAGCTAAGCGCGCTACCGCAAGCGACCGGACCGGGTGTGACGGATGCCGGTGGGCGTATCGGGCGTGATTTCGCGCCGGAACGCCAGCAGGAAAACATCAGCCTTTTCGAAGCGTTGGCCGACCATATCAAAGCCGGCCGCGCCGAAGGGCAGGTCGTGATCGCCAGCTATTCCACGGGCGCACGCGAACGCCTTCAGGCGCTGCTTGAAGATCAGGAGATTGCGGACGCCAAGCTGATCGACGACTTCCGCGACGTGCCGGACGGGTCGGGCGGGCTCTTCCTGATGATCTGGGCGTTGGAGCATGGGTTCACCGGGCGCGGCCTGACCGTGATTTCCGAACAGGACGTGCTTGGCGACCGACTGATCCGTGCGCCGCGCCGCAAGCGGCGGGCCGAGAACTTCCTGACCGAACACCAGACGCTGAGCCCCGGGGATCTGATCGTGCATGTCGATCACGGCGTCGGCCGCTATCTGGGGCTTAAGGTGGTCACCGCCCTTGGCGCGGCACACGAATGCCTTCTGCTCGAATATGCGGGCGGGGACCGGCTGTATCTGCCGGTCGAGAATATCGAACTGCTCAGCCGGTTCGGCCATGAAGAGGGGATGCTCGACAAGCTGGGCGGCGGTGCGTGGCAGTCGAAGAAAGCCAAGCTCAAGGCGCGTATCCGTGAAATCGCCGACCGGTTGATCCGCGTGGCCGCCGAACGGCACCTGCGCAAGGGCCGCATTCTCGAACCGCCCCACGCGATGTGGGAGGCGTTTTCGGCCCGCTTCCCCTATGAGGAAACCGACGATCAGCTGAGCGCCATCGAAGACGTGATGACCGACCTCAGTTCCGGCACCCCGATGGACCGGCTGATTTGCGGCGATGTCGGCTTCGGCAAGACGGAAGTTGCGATGCGCGCGGCTTTTGTGGCGGCCATGTCGGGCGTGCAGGTGGCGGTGATCGCGCCGACGACCCTGCTCGCGCGCCAGCACTACAAAAGCTTCGCCGAACGCTTCCGCGGCTTTCCGGTCGAAGTGCGCCAGCTTTCGCGCTTCGTCTCGGCGAAAGAGGCGGCGGCCACGCGTGACGGGCTGGCGCGCGGCACCGTCGACATCGTTGTGGGCACCCATGCGGTTCTGGCCAAGTCGGTGCGCATCAAGGAACTGGGCCTTTTGGTGATCGATGAGGAACAGCATTTCGGGGTGGCGCATAAAGAGCGCCTGAAAGAGCTTCGCTCGGACGTGCACGTGCTGACGCTTACCGCCACACCGATCCCGCGCACGCTTCAACTGTCGCTCACAGGCGTCCGGGATCTTTCGATTATCGGCACGCCACCAATCGACCGGCTGGCCATTCGCACCTATGTCAGCGAGTTCGACACGGTCACCATCCGCGAGGCCCTTCTGCGCGAACATTATCGCGGCGGGCAGTCGTTCTTCGTGGTTCCGCGCATCGCCGATCTGCCCGAGATCGAGGCGTTCTTGCGCGATGAAGTGCCCGAGGTCACCTTCAGTGTCGCCCATGGCCAGATGGCGGCGGGTGAACTTGATGACCGCATGAACGCCTTTTACGATGGCAAATACGATGTGCTTCTGGCCACGACCATCGTCGAATCCGGTCTTGATATCCCGACCGCGAACACGATGATCGTGCACCGCGCCGATATGTTCGGGCTGGCGCAGCTGTACCAGATCCGGGGCCGCGTGGGCCGCGCCAAGACCCGGGCCTATGCCTACCTCACCACGAAACCGCGCGGGCGGCTGACACCGACGGCCGAAAAGCGGCTGCGCGTGCTGGGCTCGCTCGACAGCCTTGGCGCGGGCTTCACGCTGGCCAGTCAGGACCTCGATATTCGCGGCGCCGGCAATCTCGTGGGCGAGGAACAGTCGGGGCAGGTGCGCGAGGTCGGCTATGAGCTTTACCAATCCATGCTGGAAGAGGCGATTGCCAAGATCCGCGCGGGCGAGCTTGAGGGGCTGATCGACGACGACGCGCAATGGGCGCCCACGATCAACCTTGGCGTGCCGGTGCTTATCCCCGACGATTACGTGCCCGATCTTGACGTGCGGCTGGGCCTCTATCGCCGCCTGTCCTCCCTGCACACCAAGGTCGAATTGGAAGGCTTCGCCGCCGAACTCATCGACCGGTTCGGCAAGCTGCCGCGCGAGGTCAACACGCTGCTTCTGGTCGTGCGCATCAAGGAAGAGTGCAAGAAAGCCGGCATCGCGCGGCTGGATGGTGGGCCGCGGGGGGCGACGATCCAGTTCCACAATGACAAATTCGCCAATCCCGCGGGGCTTGTCGAATTCATTCAGGATCAGCGCGGCATGGCCAAGGTCAAGGACAACAAGATCGTCGTTCGCCGCGACTGGAAGCGGGACAGCGACAAGATCAAGGGCGCGTTCGCCATTGCCCGCGACCTTGCGGTCAAGGCCAAGGCGGTGGCGAAAGCGCCGGGTTAGGGCCGGTCAGACCGGGCCGGTATATTCGCCGCGCGCGGGGTAGTTCTTTTCAATCGCGAAGTCGAGTGCGGCCACAAGCTCACTGAAATGCGGGCGCACGAAGGGCATCGTCTGCACGCTCATGTAGTAAAGCGCCTGGTCTGGCTGGACGAGAAAGAGGCCGGGCTCGGCAAAAAGCGGCGGCTCTTCGATGCCAATGGACGTCACCCCGCGCGAGGTCGAGATATAAAGCCCCCAGTCGCGGGCCTTGGCCAGCGGCAAGTCATAGCCGAACCGCAAGTCGCCGGGGCCGACCTTTTCGGCCATCGCCTGCGCACGTTCTTCCCCGTCTGACGAGATGGCCACGGTCGCCACGCCGCGCTTGGCGAACTCGGGTGTGAGGCGCAGCAATTCCTTGAGATAGGTCGCGCAGATCGGGCAATGCAGCCCGCGGTAGAAACACACCACCGTGCCGCGCTCGGCGGTTTCAGAGCCGAGGTCGAAGTGCCCACCCCCCAGAAGCGGAACGGTCAGGTCGGGTGTTTTCTGGCGGGGCATCAGGGTCATTAAGTTCTCTCCATTACGGGGGTTGGGGCGGGATCGCCTAGCTGGCGGGTGATCAGATACGCCACTGTCGTGCAAATCAATACGCCGAGAGCGGCGGGCAGGGGGGTGCCGTCGAAGGCCAGCCCCACGGGGGCCGCGATGGCCACGCCGCCTATGGTCGAGATGGCGCCGACAATGGACGCGGCCATGCCTGCGATATGGCCCATGGGGACAAGAGCCAGCGCGTTGAGGTTGCCGATGGTCAGCCCTGCCATGAAGAACACACTCGCCGTCCAGCCGACATAGAACCCGAAGGCCCAGGGTGCCTG
>JABDPT010000101.1 GCA_013042605.1 Paracoccaceae bacterium | reverse complement strand
GGATAACGCTTCCCGCCGAGGCGCTGACGTCCGAGGAAGCGTGGCGCGCGGCGCTGGCCGCAACGGATGTGCCGCGTGATATCGACGGTTGGTTTCCGGCCGTCGTGCTGGAAGTCGGCGAAAGCGCCGCACGGATCGGTGTTGAAGGCGTGGCCGAGGATGAGGACGGGCATTTCATCCCGGCCAACGACGTCACTTGGGCGCGCAAGTTGTTGAAAGACGACCGGCTGGGCCCCCAAGCCAGCCGCGCGGGTGATCTCGTTGAACGGGGCGACGTCGTGCATGTCCGCCCGATCGTGAACGATGCCGGCGAGTTTGTGCGCTGGAGCCTGCGTCAGGTGCCGGAAGTGCAGGGCGCCTTCATGGCGATGGACGTCAATACCGGGCGCGTGATCGCGATTCAGGGCGGCTTTTCCTATCAGCATTCGGTTTTCAACCGCGCGACACAGGCCACGCGTCAGCCGGGGTCGTCCTTCAAGCCGTTCGTCTATGCCGCAGCGCTTGACAGCGGGTTCAGCCCGGCCACGATCCTGATCGATGCGCCGATCGAGGTGGATACCGGCGACGGGCTCTGGCGTCCGCGCAACGCATCGAACCGCTTCTATGGCCCCACGCCCCTGCGCACCGGGATCGAACAGTCGCGCAACCTGATGACCGTTCGCCTTGCCGAAGAACTGGGCATGGATGCGGTTGCGTCCTATGCGGAACGCTTTGGCGTCTATGACCGAATGGGCCGGTTTCTGGCGAATTCGCTGGGGTCCGAGGAAACCACGCTGTACCGCATGGTCGCCGCCTACGCGATGTTCGCCAATGGCGGTCAGCGGCTTGAACCGACACTCGTCGACCGGGTGCAGGACCGTTGGGGCAACACGATCTACCGCCATGACCGGCGCGAGTGCATCGATTGCGCCGATCCGGACCTGACACCCGATCAGGCCCCGCGCATCGTGTCGAACCGCCGGCAGGTGATGGACCCAATCACCGCCTATCAGCTGACCTCGATGATGCAGGGCGTCGTCACGCGCGGCACGGCGGCGGGCCGGGTCAATCTTGGCGTGCCCACGGCGGGCAAGACGGGTACTACCAACGACGCGCGCGACGTGTGGTTTGTGGGCTTTACGTCGAACATCGTGGCCGGCTGCTATATCGGCTATGACCGCCCGCGCCCCTTGGGTCGCGGCGCCAGCGGCGGGCGGCTTTGCGCGCCGGTGTTCAACGATTTCATGAAGGTCGCCACGGCCGAGTTCGGCGGCGGGCCGTTTGACGTACCCGAAGGCGGCCGGTTCATCAAGATCGACCGCTTCACCGGTGAGCGCCTGCCTGATGATGCAAGTGGTGAAAATGTCGTGGCCGAGTATTTCCGCGAAGGCGAAGAGCCGGTCTTCGGCGTGGCCTTCGATGGCGGCTTTGCCATGGGGTCAAACCTGCCCATCTTCATCCCCGGCCAAGAGGGCGATGTGCCCGTGGGCGACAGCACGACAACCGTGCGCACCGTCACCGGCGACGTGGTGCAGGTGCCCACCAACCGCGATCTCGGCACCATCTCTTCGGGCGGCCTTTACTGATCTTGCCGCCGAAGACCCACATTGCTATCACCGCGTACTGAATGAATTTCCCGGACAGGACCAATGCGCGCCGAGGCTGAAAACACCGTCGCAGAGATCGAAAAATCCCTCGCCCTGCTGCGCCAGCGCATGGATTGGGAGACGGCGGAACATCGCCTTGAGGAATTCAACGCGATGACCGAAGACCCGGACCTCTGGAACGATCCCGAGCGCGCGCAAAAGCTGATGCGGGATCGGCAGATGCTGCTTGATGCGGTCAACCGCTACAAGTCGATGAGCCAGGAACTGTCCGACAACGTCGAACTGATCGAAATGGGCGAGGCGGAGGATGACACCGAAGTGGTGTCCGAAGCCGAGGCCGCGCTGAAGGCGCTGGCCGAACGCGCCGCCAAGGCCGAGCTTGAGGCGCTTTTGTCCGGCGAGGCCGACAGCAACGATACGTTTCTTGAGATCAACGCCGGTGCCGGCGGCACCGAAAGCTGCGACTGGGCCAACATGCTGGCGCGGATGTATGTGCGCTGGGCCGAAAAGAAGGGCTACAAGGTCGAGCTGCAATCCGAAAGCGCGGGCGATGAGGCGGGGATCAAATCCGCGACCTACAAAGTCTCGGGCCATAATGCCTATGGCTGGCTGAAATCGGAAAGCGGCGTGCATCGTCTGGTGCGCATTTCGCCTTTTGACAGCGCCGCCAAGCGGCACACGTCTTTCACATCCGTGAAGGTCTATCCGGTCGTTGATGACAACATCGAGATCGAGGTGAACCCAAGCGA
>JABDPT010000100.1 GCA_013042605.1 Paracoccaceae bacterium | reverse complement strand
CTGCGCACCGGGCGCGATATCGTCATGGCGGCGATGCTGGGGGCCGAAGAATACGGCATCGGCACTGCCGCGCTGATCGCGATGGGCTGTATCATGGTGCGTCAGTGCCAGTCGAACACCTGCCCCGTGGGCGTGTGTACGCAGGACGAGACGCTGCGCGCCAAGTTCACCGGGAACGCCGACAAGGTGGTGAACCTGATCACCTTCTATGCCCAGGAAGTGCGGGAGATCCTCGCATCGATCGGCGCACGGTCGCTTGACGAGGTGATCGGGCGTGCGGACCTTTTGAGCCAGGTCAGTCGCGGGTCGGCGCATCTGGACGATCTGGACCTCAACCCCCTTCTCATCACGGTCGATGGGGCCGAGGACATCGTGTACGACCGAAATCGCCCGCGCACGCCTGTCGATGACACGCTGGACGCCGAGATTGTGAAGGATGCCGCGCGCTTCCTTGAAGACGGCGAAAAGATGCAGCTGAGCTATGCGGTGCGCAACACGCATCGGACCATCGGCACACGAACTTCGAGCCATATCGTACAGCGGTTCGGCATGCGCAATTCGCTTCAGCAGGATCACCTTAAGATCATGCTGTCGGGAAGTGCGGGTCAGTCGCTGGGGGCCTTCGCAGCGCCCGGGCTGAAGCTTGAGGTTGCGGGGGACGCCAATGACTATGTCGGCAAGGGCCTGTCGGGTGGCACCATCGTGGTGCGGCCGCACATGGCATCGCCACTTGTCGCCGCCGATAACACGATCATCGGCAACACGGTGCTATATGGCGCGACCGACGGTTATCTCTTCGCCGCGGGACGCGCGGGCGAACGGTTCGCGGTGCGCAACTCGGGCGCGAAGGTCGTGATCGAAGGCTGTGGATCGAACGGCTGTGAATACATGACCGGCGGTGTTGCCGTGATCCTTGGTGAGATTGGCGCCAATTTCGGTGCAGGCATGACCGGGGGCATGGCCTATCTGTACGACCCGGAAGGCGCGGCCCTGTCGATGATGAACCTTGAGACGCTGGTGACCTGCCCGGTGGCTGACCCGCATTGGGAGGCCGAATTGAAGGGGCTTGTCGAGGCGCATCACGCAGAGACGGGAAGCGTGCGGGCCGGTGAGATCCTGCAGCACTGGGAGAGCGAGAAGGCGCATTTCCTTCAGGTCTGCCCCAAGGAGATGCTGGGCAAGCTTCCCGCGCCGTTGGGCATCGAAAGTGAGGCTATTCCGGCGGAATAGGGCCTGTTTTGCGGTGTCCCTGGCCGGGTATCAGGCCGGGGACATCAGTTTTTCCTGCACGTCGATCAGTTCGGCATAGCCAAAGCCGCGGCTGTAATCGAGCAGTGAGATAACCGTTGGGTCGAAGCGGAACATCGTCGATCCGGCGGCGTCTTCGGGCACGACATCCATCACCCCGGGGAAGCGTTCGGCAAAAAGCTGATTGGCGCGCGACACCTCATCGGGGTCGGTAACGCGGCGGGCATGGCCGCCCATCGACAGGCCCTCGATCTCTTCCCACTTGGTATAGGGCGGCGTCACGGTGAGAGAAACCTTGTCGCAGGCCGCGATATTGAGCGCTTTCTGTGCATTCGGTGCAGTCGAAAAATAGATCATCAGATCGTCATGCACGAAGGCCACGACCGTCGCCTGCGGGAAGCCGTCGGGGCGCACGGTCGCAAGGGTCATGTCCATGGTCTGATCGAGAATTTTAATGATCTGGGCGTGCGTGTTCTTGTCCATCCTTTCTTCCTCCTGATTTGGGATCGCGCCGTGGTATCCAAAGGGCGCACCCTTGTGATGGAAGAAAGCGTACGCGCGGAAACGCGCCTGCCCTTGCGAATTATCAAGGGCGGGGCGGGTTGACCGCGCGGGCCCATGCGGGGCATGAGGCTTGCGTGGCAAAGGCAGCAGGCAAACCGAAACGGCGCACGAGCACGCGCAAGACGACGCAGAAACCGGGTATCCTTCGCCGGATGCGCCGATGGATTTGGCGTGGGGCTTTGGGGGCACTGGCGTTTGCCGTGGTACTGGTCGCACTGTTCGCGGTGCTGAACCCGCCGACCACACCCTATAAAATCGCCGAGATGCGCCGTTTGGGCGGGGTCGAACAGACATGGGTGCGCATCGAAGACGTGGCGCCGGTCATGGCGCGGTCCGTCGTGGCGGCGGAGGATGCGAATTTCTGTCTGCACTGGGGCTTTGACATGAGCGCGATCCGGGCCGCGCTGGACGATGGGGCGGATCGGGGCGCATCGACGTTGAGCCAGCAGGTCGTCAAGAACGTGTACTTGTGGCAGGGGCGAAGCTGGCCGCGCAAGGCGCTTGAGGCACTGATCACCCCGCTGGTCGAAGCGATCTGGTCGAAGCGGCGGATCGTCGAGGTGTACCTGAACGTGGCCGAGTTCGGTGAGGGTATTTTCGGTGTGGAAGCCGCGGCCAGACACTATTTCGGGGTTTCGAGCGGGGATTTGACGGCGACGCAGGCCGCGCGGCTGGCCGCGATCCTGCCCGCACCCAAGGCCCGATCTGCGTCAGAGCCATCGCCCTTCGTGCGCCGCCGTGCGGCATCTATCGTGGATGGGGCGGCAACGATCCGTGCAGATGGCCGCGCGGCGTGCTTCGAGAGTTGAACCCGGGCGCGTTTCGCGGCATTCAGAGACGGAGCTTACCGGGACATCGCGCGCCATGCACCGCCTTTACCACGTTCCCCTTTCCCCGTTCTGCCGCAAGGTACGGCTTGTTCTGGCCGAGAAGAAGATCGAGGTCGAGCTGGTCGAAGAGCGATATTGGGAGGCCGATACCGACTTTCTGCGCCGCAACCCGGCGGGCAAGGTGCCGGTGCTCAAGATGGATGGGCTGACCCTCGCCGAGAGCACGCCGATCTGTGAGTTTATCGAGGAAAAGCACCCTGCCCCGCCCCTTTTTCCCAGCGATCCGGAAGGACGGTTCGAAGTGCGGCGTCTGGTGGCGTGGTTCGACGACAAGTTTCATAACGAAGTCACGTCGAAACTTCTCTATGAACGGGTGAACAAGAAGATCGAAAAAACCGGATACCCGGATTCGAGCAACGTGAAGGCCGGGGCAAAGGCGATCAAGTTCCACCTAGATTACATGTCCTGGCTTCTGGATCAGCGGCGCTGGCTGGCGGGTCCGAGCCTGACGCTGGCCGATTTTGCGGCGGCCGCGCATTTTTCGGCGCTGGATTACATCTCGGACGTGGACTGGAACCGGACGCCGAACGTGCGCGAATGGTATGCGACCATCAAATCGCGGCCCGCGTTTCGCAGCATTCTGGCCGATAACGTCCCGGGCTTTCCGGCGCCGGCGCATTATGCCGATCTGGATTTTTAACGCGGGCGGCGGCTGGGGGGCGTTGCCCCCCAGACCCCCCAGAGTATTTCCGAACAGAAGAATCCCGGGCGTGTCTGATCCGTTCTTCACCCCTGTTTCCGGCTTCGAGCTGCCCCGCTTCGCGGGCGTGCCCACCTTCATGCGGCTGCCCCACGTGCCGCCGGCCTCCGAGCGGTTCGCCGACGTCCAGATCGGGGTGATCGGGGTGCCCTGGGACGGCGGGACGACCAACCGTCCTGGGCCGCGCCACGGGCCGCGGCAATTGCGCGACGCCTCGACCATGATCCGCGCCGAACATCCCGTGAGCGGTGTGCGGCCGTTCGAGGCGGCCAATTGCGCCGATCTGGGCGATGTCGCAGCGAACTCGGCAAGCCTGACCGACAGCCTGGAGCGGATCGCGGCCTTCTATCGCGATGTCCACGATGCGGGCATCCGGCCCCTGACGGCAGGGGGCGATCATCTCTGCACGCTGCCGATCCTGCGGGGGATCGCCGCCGACGCGCCCCTGGGCATGATCCATTTCGACAGCCACACGGACCTGTTCGACAGCTACTTCAACGGCACGAAATATACTCACGGAACGCCCTTCCGCCGCGCTGTGGAGGAGGG
>JABDPT010000098.1 GCA_013042605.1 Paracoccaceae bacterium | reverse complement strand
CGGATCGGCGTACCGCGCGGGCGGATGATCGGCGGGTCGGGGTCGCTCAATTCCATGGTCTGGTTTCGCGGCCGTGTCGATGACTACGACGCCTGGGGTCTTCCCGGGTGGTCGGGGAACGAGGTGGTCGAGACCTTTGCCGAGGTCGAAAAGCATATCTCACCGGCCCGCCTGCCACACCCGCACCCGCTGGCCGAGGCATTTGGAAAGTCAATTCCGGCCAATGACCCGCTGTCCCCACCGACACCGGAACGCGAGTCGAGCGGGGTGTTCCACGTCAACATGCGTCGTTCCGGTCGTTGGTCCGCGGCCGATGCGTTTTTGCGGCCCGCCCAGCAGATCGGGCGCGTGACCGTACTGACCGATAGCGAGGTCGCGCGTGTAACCTTCGATGGCCGCCGCGCTTCGGGCGTGGTGTTTCGCAACGGGCAATCGGTCAAAGCCCGCAACGCGGTGATCCTGTCGGCGGGGGCCATTGAAAGCCCGATGATCCTGTTCCGCTCGGGCATCGGCCCGGCAGCGGATCTGCGCAAGACCGGGATCGAGGTTCTGACCGACGCGCCGGGGGTCGGGGCCAATCTGCATGACCATCCGGGGTTTGGCCTGCATCACGCCGGTCCGGGCTCGGGCTATGGACTGGTGATGGGGCAAGCGCTGCATTGGGCGGTGTCGCCGGTCACTTGGGCGCTGTTCCGAAGCGGTCGGCTTGCCTCGAACACAGTCGAGGCGGGCGCGTTCTTCCGTGTGTCCGACGGGGACGGCCCCCCCGAAATCCAGACCCATTTCATCCCCTTCATGATGGGCTGGCAGGGCCGCACGATCACACGCGGCGAAGGCTATTTCGCCGATGTCTGTGTCTGCCGTCCGAAATCGCGCGGGCGGCTGTCGCTTGGGCGTGACCGCTATGATCCGCTGATCGACCTCGGGTTGCTCTCGGACCCGTCCGACCTCGATCTCATGGTGGCTGGCGTCACCAGATTGCGCGACATTCTCGATAACGCCCCACTCGGCTTCCGCCGTGCGCCCGAACGCTTCCCCGGACGCGACGTTGCGGGCGAAGAACTCGCCGACCTGATCCGCGCCCGCGCCGGAACCGCCTATCACCCGGTCGGCACGATCCGCATGGGCGGGCCGGGCGCGCCGCTGGCCCCTGATTTGTTGGTGCGCGGGGTCGAGTCGCTTTATGTTGCAGACGCATCGGTGATGCCGTCGATCACATCCGCCAACACCAATGCTCCATCAATGATGATCGGCTGGCGCGCGGGCGAAAGCGTGGCCCGGGCTGAAACCAAAAGGATGGCCTCATGAAATTCCGCACCTTTGCCGCCTTCGTGGGCCCGTCGATCTTCCTGATGCTGCTCTTCATCGCAGCCCCACTTGTTAGCGTGTTTCTGCAAAGCTTTCAGATCACCCAACCGGTCGTCGAAACCCAACAGATCGAAACCTGCACGCCGGGCTTCCTGACCCAGACCTGCGTGACCGAAACCAAGACGGTGCCCATTCTCGACGAGTTCGGAAAGATCGTGACCACAACCGAATGGGTGGGCTTTCTGAGCTATCAGCGGGTGCTTCAACTTGACCGCGTGAGCGAGGCGATATCATCCGGCCAGATCGGCGATATCCTTCAGATCGACTTCTGGAAAGCGCTGCGCTTCACGCTGACCTTCACTCTGATCACTCTGCCGCTGGTCATCGGCGTCGGGCTGGCCATCGCCGTGGCGGTGAATAACGCGGCCAAGTCGCTGCGGGGCCAGATCATCTTCATTTCGCTCCTGCCCTTCATCATCACGCCGGTGATCGGATCGCTGTCGATCTATTGGCTCTTTGTCGGAGACGGGATCATCACATCGCTGATGGAACGCTGGTCGGGTCAGGATATCGCGATGTTCGCACAAGCCTGGACCATTGAGCTTCTGATGCTTTTCTACCGCGTCTGGCATGTGGCGCCCTTTGCCTTCGTGATCTTCTATGCCGGGCTTCAGACCGTGAACCAGGATACGCTGGAAAGCGCGATCATCGATGGCGCCAGCCGGTGGGAGCGTTTGCGTTATGTCGTGATCCCGCATCTGATGCCGCTCATCATCTTCATCGCGCTGATCCACCTGATGGACGCCTATCGCGTGTTCGAAGAAATCGTCGGCTTCCGCAGTCAGGCGCATGTGATCTCGCTTCAGTGGCTGACCTATGACTTCCTTGAACCTGACGACGCGGGGAACCGAGCGATCAGCCGGGCCTCGGCCAGCGCGATGCTGACGATGATCGGTATCGTGTTCCTTCTTGTCCCGCTCTTGCGCCGGACATGGCGTGACCACAAGGGGAGCACGCACTGATGTCGACGCCCAAGGCCCTGCGCCAACCCCTGTCGCTGCGGATTGGATCAGCCGCCTTCCTGATCTTCTGGTGCCTGCTCGCCGCCTTCCCGATCTTCTGGATCGGAGTGATGAGCTTCAAGGTGCCGGTCGATGCCTTCGCGCCCAACCCGCTCGACGTGATCTTCGGACCGGAAACACGGGCGCGCGGCAAGGGGCTTTCGATCCTCGACATCGTTGTCGGTCTCGTCGTGCTCTGGTGGGCCTCTCGCATCGCGATGCGTCAGCTTCCCAAACTGGTCGAAAAATACTCGCCCTTTGGCCTCGTAGCCCTTGGCTGGATCGTGGCGGCGTTGGCTTTTGGCGTTGCATTCGTGGTCGTCTTCTTCGGCATCCTGCCACCGGTCATGGGGTTTCTCAACAACATCACCGGCCCGCTGGGCGTAACGGTTCTTGGCCTCACGACTGAACACTACGTGGCCGTCTGGGTTGAGAACGAGTTTTGGCGCAACTTCATGAACTCGCTGATTGTCACCACCGGCGTCGTGACCATTTCGCTGACGGTTGGCACGCTGGCGGGCTATGGGCTGGCGCGATCAGGCAGCAACATCGCCTTCTGGATCCTGATTATCGCGCTGATCTTCCGCGCCCTGCCGCACTCGGTTCTGGTCGCAGGTTACCTCCCGGTCTTCGTGAACTCGGCCGAAATCCTTCGGCCCATTCTGGGCGAAAGCGCGCCCACGCTCTACGGAAAACCGTTTGCCGTGATCGCCGTGCTCGTGTCCATCAACCAACCCTTCACGATCTGGATGCTGCGCTCTTTCTTCCAGAACATCCCGACCGACCTTGACGAAGCCGCGCGCGTCGATGGCTGCACCCATTTTCAGGCCTTCCGCTGGGTGATCATGCCGGTCATGTGGCCCGGCGTTATCACCACCGGCCTTTTCAGCTTCCTGCTGGCCTATAACGACTTTCTGGTGACTTCGCTGCTTCTGGATGCGCAGAACCAGACGATGGTTCCGTCGATCGTGGGATACTTCAACCGCGAAACCACCACCACCGATCAGGTCGAGGCCGTGGCCGCCGCCGTGTCCATCACCGCGCCGCTTTTCCTGCTGGTCATGGTGTTCCAGCGCCAGATCGTCAGCGGGCTGACTGCCGGTGCCGTCAAAGGTTGATCCGCAGCCGCAGGGCAAGGTCACCTCGCTTGAGGTGGCCGCCCTTGCTGGCGTCAGCCGCTCGGCCGTGAGCCGGGTGTTCACGCCCGGGGCCAGCGTATCGGAAAAGACCGCCGAAAAGGTCCGCCGCGCTGCCGAAACCTTGGGCTACCGCCCGAACGTGCTGGCCCGGTCGCTGCTGACCGGGCGCAGCCGGATGATCGGGCTCGTCGTGGCCTATCTCGACAACCACTTTTACCCCGGCGCGCTTGAAAAGCTGTCGAATGCGCTTCAGGCGCAGGGCTATCACGTGCTGATCTTCATGACCGGCCAGTCCGACCGCGATCTGGACAGCGTGGCCGAAGAAATTCTCGATTATCAGGTTGATGGGCTCATCCTCGCCTCGGTCGCGATGACGTCCGGCCTTGCTGCACGGTGCCGGGCGATGGGCGTGCCCGTGGTCCTCTTCAACCGCCGCCAGAAAGAAGCGGGCGAACTGGCCGTCGTGTCCGACAACTATGGAGGTGGGCGGATGGTGGCCAAGCATCTCGCGGCCATCGGCTGCACGCGCATCGGTCACATCGCCGGATGGGAAGGCGCCTCGACCCAGCGCGACCGCGAGGCGGGGTTTCTGGACGGGCTGCGCGCGGCGGGCCTGTCGCTTCACGCCCGCGAAGTCGGGGACTTCCGGCCCGAGACCGCGCAAGAGGCCGCACGCGCCATGTTCGGCGGTGCCGATCGCCCTGATGGGGTCTTTGTCGCCAATGATTTCATGGCGTTCATGGTGATGGATGTGCTGCGCCACGAGCTTGGCCTGCGCATCCCGGATGACGTTGCCGTGGCATCGTTCGACGATGTGCCGACCGCAAGCTGGCCCACCTATGACCTTACCAGCGTGCGCCAAAACGCAGATGCGATGGTGGCGGCAACGGCGCAGATATTGATCGGAAGTATCGAAGATCAACCGGTCGCCGTGCTAGAACCAGTGCAAGTTGAGCTTGTGCTGCGCGGGTCCACCCGGCGCTAAGCGTCTGTCAAACCCGCGCGCGAACGGATCCGTGCCTCCCCGATACCCGACGGAAACAACGTCTCGTCCTCGATCGCAAAGGCTGCCGCCGCGGCTGCAAAACGCCCGGCCTCGGTGACGGTCATCCCTTTTTGCAGCGCATGCCAAAGCGCCACGGAAAATGCATCCCCCGCCCCGTTGCTATCCCGCATCTTCGCCGGGCAGATCGGGATGTGAACGTGTCCATGATCGTTCAGAATATCGGCGCCGTGGGCCCCTTTTGTCACGACCACTTGCTGCGCCCGTCCGGACTTGAGACGCCGGGCCACCGCGCCTGCATCTTCCAAAGCCACATCCGACATTTGAACGACATCGGCGCAGGCGATGAAGCCGTCATACCACGGGTTCGCACCGTCATAGTCGTGCAGGTCGACCAGAACCTCCGCCGTCGTGCCCGCCAAAAGCGGCAGCGCGTTCTTTGACGACGCGCAGAGGCTCAGGAACACCGTCTCGGTACTTGCCAACGCGTTCCGCAGTCGATTTGCATCGATACCCGGATCCGCCGCGCCATTGCTCAGGAAGATCGAATAACGCCCGCCCTGCGCGTCCATGATGTTGAGGTGCTGGGGCGTGGGCGCATCCTGCCAGTCGATGAGCATGGCAATACCGCGCGCCTCGCAGGCCGCGATGATCCGTTCCGCGTCGTCATCCCGCCCCAGCGCGCAGTGCAGCGTCACGTCATGGCCAAGGGCCGCCAGCGCGAACGCCTTGCCGACACCGGTCGATCCCGCCCCCTCGGTCTCGCGCGCGTCGAAGATCGTGGCGGATTTGCCTTGCGGCAGGTCAGCCACATGCACCATCCGGTTCCAGCTTGCCGCGCCAAGGACCAGAACGGGCTGTGCCATCACCCCTCCGAAAGCAGGATCTGTTTCCACACCGCCGTCTCGTCGATCAAGGTCCATTCCCGGCGCAGGCCGCGCGGGCCGAACTCGGCATGGGTCATGCCCATGACATAGACCGGCGCGCCCGTCGCAGGTCCGAAAAGGCCCGGGCCGTCATGGCGCCCGTCAAGCGACCAACGGACGGCGGCACGCGGGGACATACGCTCAGCTTCCGCGCCAATGGCGTGTTCGATGCGGAAGGTGGCCGATGGGAATGCGACGCGCAGCGCCATCCAATGCGCCTCGGCCCCGGCGAATCCATGGGTCTGGACGTGGCCGGAATAGAACAATTCGCAGGCACGGTCATAGCCTTGCGGGATCGCCGCCGTTCCACGTTCCATCGTTTGGGACAAGAGGTCGGACAGAGCCGCGGCCCAAGGGCTGTCATTGCCGCGCCCGGTATAGGGCCCGGGCAGATCACCCGCTGGCGTGAACGGTCGCACACACGCCTCGGGCCCGCCCTCTCGGTCGATCAGCGCGCGGGTC
>JABDPT010000094.1 GCA_013042605.1 Paracoccaceae bacterium | reverse complement strand
GCCTCGACCCCGATGATCGCGACCTCCTTGTCGTCGAGGAACGGGTAGAACAGCCCCATCGCATTCGACCCACCGCCGATCGCGGCGATGATCGTGTCGGGCAACCGCCCTTCGGCGGCCAGCATCTGTTCCTTGGCTTCCTTGCCGATGATCGCCTGAAAATCGCGCACCATCGCGGGGTATGGATGCGGCCCGGCCACCGTGCCAATGCAGTAAAACGTATCACGCACATTGGTCACCCAGTCGCGCAGCGCATCGTTCATCGCGTCCTTGAGCGTACCTCGCCCAGAGGTGACCGGCACCACCTCGGCCCCCAGAAGCCGCATGCGGAACACGTTTGGCGCCTGGCGTTCGACATCATGCGCGCCCATATAGACCACGCATTTCAGCCCGAACTTGGCGCAAACCGTGGCGGTGGCCACGCCATGCTGGCCCGCGCCGGTTTCGGCGATGATCCGGGTCTTGCCCATGCGGCGGGCAAGGATGATCTGCCCCAGCACGTTGTTGATCTTATGTGCGCCGGTGTGATTGAGCTCGTCGCGCTTCATATAGATCTTGGCGCCACCCAGATGCTCGGTCAGACGTTCGCAGAAATAAAGCGGCGACGGGCGGCCGACATAATGGGTCCAGAGATCGTGCATCTCGGCCCAGAAGCTGTCGTCTGTCTTCGCGATCTCGTATTGCTCTTCGAGCGACAGGATCAGCGGCATCAGCGTTTCACTGACAAAGCGCCCGCCGAAATCGCCGAAACGCCCGTTTTCGTCCGGGCCGGTCATGAAGGAATTGATCAGATCGTCAGGCATGTGTCGCGCTCCACAGCGGTTGGCTGACAGGGTCTAGCGCCAACGCGCCCCACGGTAAAGCCCGTGCGCCAGAGAGGAGTTTTCGAAACCTCCTCACAAATCTCTTCGAAGAGATTTGCCCGCTACGTCACAACCCGCACAGCCTCCCGATTGCAGAAGATCACGTATTGCCCCGCATTCTCCACCGCCCGAAACCCGCGACGGCGCAGCTCGGCCTCAAACGCCGCGCGCCCCACGATCCTCTCCACGTCCCGCACCTTGCGGCGCACCACACCACCCCCGCAGCCCGCCTTGGAACTGAAAATCTGGCGCACCCACATATCGGGCGCGATCGGGGCGGGCAAGGTCTGCATCGCGCGGATCATTGCCCCGGCATGGTTAAGCCGCGGTTAAAGAGCCTTCTTGAACCCGGTATGCGACGCCGCGAAGCCCATGCGCGCGTAAAACCGCGCCGTATCGGTCCGTGTCTGGTTCATCGTCAGTTGCAACAAGCCACAGCCTGCCGCCCGCGCCCGCGCCTCGGCATCCGCGATCATCGCCTCGCCGATCCTCTGCCCGCGCAGATCCGACGCCACGCGGACGCTTTCGATCTGCGCCCGCCGCGTGGCGCGCAAGGACAGACCCGAGATGAAGGTGATCTGATAGGTCGCGACGATCCGGCCCCCGGCCTGGCCCACGATCAGATGATTGGTCCCTTCGGCCTGCATCGCGTCGTAAGCGGCCAGGTAATGCTCCATCGGCGCGCCCTCGCGCCCGCCGCCAAGAACGTCATCGGTCAAAAGCGCCATCACATCCGGCACATCCTCGCGCCGGGCGATGCGAAACGCGGTCACGCCACCGCCTTGATGAACGCGCGGATCAGCCCAACATCCTTGACCCCCGGCGAGGTTTCCACGCCTGACGAGACATCCACCTGCTGCGCGCCTGTCAGGCGCACGGCCTCGGCGACGTTCTGCGGCGTCAGCCCGCCCGCCAGCATCCAGGGCACCGCCCAGCGCCGCCCGGCCACAAGCCGCCAGTCGAACGACAGCCCGTTGCCGCCGGGCAGGTCGGCATCCTTCGGCGGCTTGGCATCGACCAGAAGCTGATCGGCCACCTGCGCATAGGTCTCAAGTGCCGCCAGATCGCCCGCATCCGCCACGCCCACCGCCTTCATCACCGGCAGGCCGAAGCGCGCGCGCAGCTCGGTCACCCGTTCTGGCGGCTCGGCCCCGTGAAGTTGCAGAATGTCGATCGGCGCCGCGCCAAGGATCGCGTCAAGCTCGGCATCCATGGCATTGACCACCAGCGCGACCTTGGCCACCCCCGGCGGTGCGGCCAAAGCCAGGTCGCGCGCCTGCTCGGGGGTCACGTTGCGCGGGGATTTCGCGAAAAAGACAAAGCCGACATAGGCCGCCCCGGCCTCGGCCGCGGCTTGCACATGCGCAGGCTCTGACAGCCCGCAGATCTTGACCCGAATGTTTGACATTGTGGCGGTGTTTACCGCGCCGCCTCGCCACCCTCAAGCAGAGCCAGCACATCGTCGCCGGCCTTCTTCTCGGGCCCGCGCAATTGCGACACTTCGCGCTCAAGCTGTTCGCGCGCGCGGCGCTGGCTTGCGGCCTCGGCCCGGTGCTTGTGCTCGCGAAGCCATTCCCACACGAACCCGATCAGCACACCGGCCACGATCCCGCCGAAGATGACGATGAAGAGGGGCAAGGTAATGCTGGGTGCCAGGCCCGCAAGCTCGGCCAGTTCACCGGGCAGCAGTTGCAGGGTCACCGGCCCGCGATTGGCCAGTGCGACGACAAGAAGGACAATCCCGAGAGAGCCCAGAAAGGCATACCGAATATAACGCATGGGGGCAGTTTACTTGCCGTTCAACCGGTCGCGCAACAGCTTTCCTGTCTTGAAGAACGGCACATGCTTTTCCTCGACCTGAACCGACTCGCCCGTGCGCGGATTGCGGCCCGTGCGCCCGTCGCGTTTCTTGACCGAAAACGCGCCGAAGCCCCGAAGTTCGACGCGGTCGCCATGCGACATGGCCTCGATAATCTCTTCAAAGATGGTGTTCACGATCCGCTCAACGTCACGCTGGTAGAGATGTGGGTTCTCGTCGGCGATCTTCTGGATCAGCTCCGATCGGATCATGCGTTCCTCCCTTGCATCTTTATTCGCAGCCTGACGGCGTGCCGATTATCTGGTGACTATAGGCTCAAAAGTGGCGGCGTGGAACTCTTCGCACGCCGCTCAGAAAGCAAAATTCCGCTGTAAACGGCTGAAATAAGGGCGGAATCAGCAACCATCTTGCCGCAGCCACCGTGAATCCGCGGCCAGATCGTTCGCTGCGGCGCGGCTAGAGGGCGATGATTCGGGGGGGTGTCCGGGGCGCTCAGACCACCTCTGCCAGCCGTGCGGCGGTGTCCGGCAGCCGCGCCAGAGACGCCGCAATCCGCGCCTGCCATTTCGGCCCGCGCGCCAGGGCGCTCTGATAGGCATCGGCGTTATCCCACAAAAATATTTTCTGTGGGATAACGACCCGGCCTCGTAACGAAAAAGGCCCGCCGGACAGGGCGGGCCTTTCTGATATCGTTTGCGGCGACGGTTTAGTCGTCGTCGCCCTTGAGTGCGGCACCCAGGATGTCGCCCAGCGATGCGCCCGAGTCCGAGGAGCCGTACTGCTGCACGGCCTCTTTCTCTTCGGCAATCTCGCGAGCCTTGATCGACAGGCCAAGGCGGCGGGTTTTCTGATCGACATTGGTGACACGCACGTCCACCTTGTCGCCCACGCCGAAACGCTCGGGGCGTTGTTCGGCGCGGTCGCGCGACAGGTCCGAGCGGCGGATAAAGGACTTCGCGCCCTCGTATTCCACCTCGATGCCGCCATCTTCGATCGCGGTCACTTCCACGGTGATGATCGAGCCGCGCTTCACGCCCTCGGTCGCGCCCGTGAAGCTGTCATCAAGTGCTTTGACCGACAGCGAGATCCGCTCTTTCTCGACATCGACCTCGGTGACGACGGCCGTAACCGTGTCGCCCTTGCGATAGTCCTGAATGGCTTCTTCGCCGCGCTGGTCCCAGCTGAGGTCCGACAGGTGCACCATGCCGTCGATGTCGTTTTCGAGACCGATGAACAGACCGAATTCGGTGATGTTCTTGACCTCGCCCTCGACCTGCGTGCCCTCGGGGTGGCTTTCTGCGAAAACCTCCCACGGGTTGCGCTGGGTCTGCTTGAGACCAAGCGACACGCGGCGTTTCGCCGGGTCGATCTCAAGCACCATGACGTCGACTTCCTGGCTGGTCGAAACGATCTTGCCGGGATGGACGTTCTTCTTGGTCCAGGACATTTCCGACACGTGGACGAGACCTTCGACACCGGCCTCCAGCTCTACGAATGCGCCGTAATCGGTGATGTTGGTCACACGGCCCTTATGGACCGAGCCAAGCGCGAACTTGGTTTCCACCGAATCCCACGGATCGTCCTGCAGCTGTTTCATGCCAAGGCTGATGCGGTGGGTTTCCTTGTTGATCTTGATGACCTGAACCTTGACGGTTTCGCCGATCGACAGGATCTCGGACGGGTGGTTGACGCGGCGCCAGGCCATGTCGGTGACGTGCAGCAGGCCGTCCACACCACCCAGATCGACGAACGCGCCGTATTCGGTGATGTTCTTGACCACGCCGTCCACGGCCTGACCCTCGGTCAGGTTGCCGATGACCTCGGCGCGCTGTTCGGCACGGCTTTCTTCCAGGATCGCGCGGCGCGAGACAACGATGTTGCCCCGGCGACGGTCCATTTTCAGGATCTGGAAGGGCTGCTTGAGGCCCATCAAGGGGCCCGCATCGCGCACGGGGCGCACATCGACCTGAGAGCCGGGCAGGAACGCCACGGCGCCGCCCAGATCGACCGTGAAGCCGCCCTTGACCCGGCCGAAGATTGCGCCTTCGACACGGTTCTCGTCGGCATAGGCCTTTTCGAGACGGTCCCAGGCTTCTTCCCGGCGCGCCTTGTCGCGGCTGATCGAGGCTTCGCCCCGGGCGTTCTCGACACGGTCAAGGAACACCTCGACCTCGTCGCCCACGGCGATCTCGGGCGCTTCGCCCGGATTTGCGAATTCCTTGAGTTCGACGCGGCCTTCCATCTTGTAGCCGACATCGATGATGGCTTGTCCCGCTTCGATTGCGATGACCTTGCCTTTGACAACAGAGCCCTCGTCGGGCGTGTCAATTTCGAAGCTTTCGTTCAGGAGGGCTTCGAATTCCTCCATGGTTGCTTTAGCGCACATGCGTGTTTGGTATCCTTAACGTTGCTTTTTCGGGCCGCGCGGTTGTCTCCGCCGGTCTTTGGGTTGGTCTGGTTCTGGTCACGTCCGGGAAAAGAAGAAGGGCCGGTAGTCACCGACCCTGCTCAATTTGAATGTCCGCAGCCGTGACCGCTGCTTCGACAGCGCGCTCTATAGGCGGGAATGGGGGGTGTGGCAAGGGCTTTGGGGGCCGACGGGCGGGCGTTTGCGCGTGGTCTGCACCACTCTGGCCGGAATCAAGCCGAAGGCGCCGGGCGCGCGCCTGCCCGTCCCGGCGGGCTGGCGCGATCGTGCGGTCAGGCGCAGACCCGGCGGAAGATGTGCATTGCTGCCATAAAGTGCGTCGATGCACCGGAGCTGCGCCATCCCACGGGCAGGCGCGCGCCCGGCTGACCTAAAGCTCCTGCCCCTTCTTCAGCAATCGGTCGATCAATTCGCGTTGCAGCCCCGGGCTGTCACCATTGCCGAACTGCATCGCGCCCCCGGAATAAAGCCCGCCATAGG
>JABDPT010000090.1 GCA_013042605.1 Paracoccaceae bacterium | reverse complement strand
CCTCTCCTGGGCACCAGTCGATTTCCTGAAATCGAGAATCGCTCGAAGACGCATGGTGCGCGGTTTTTTGGATTGTGCCGCCCGTACTCGGGGCATATCGGCATAATGCGGATCAAATCATCCAAATCATCCCGGCTAATGAAACAGCCGCCACAATCATTCTGAATAATTCCCTAATTGCTCCGTTTTCCGAGTATCAATTGATCGTCGGCACCTGCTGTTTCGGTGTCGCGTATTGAGTTAGTTGAACGTACGAGTTTCGTCATGAGTGCTTTTGCATGCACAAAGAATAACATGACTGTCCGCGTCGAGCGCTCCAAGCTGGCGCTTCATACGGCTGCGACGGCAGCCCACATCTCAATTCTTCCCGTGGCAACTGTTCTTGCGGCAAGTGCATGTTTTCTTGCCCGGTGGTGGGCCGGAGCGGTTGTAGTTCCCAGTACCTTTTTAACGAGTAGGCCTGCAAATGCCCCTTATCTCCAAAGAAAAAGCCCAAGCTCTTAAAACCCTTGGCCTTGGCTATGATGCGACCCAAGATGACATACGGTCCGCTTGGAAGCGCCTTGCTTTCGAAAAGCACCCCGATCGAAACACCGGGTCGCATGACGAACTGACGGCGATCAATACCGCCTATTCGGAACTTCGGAATGAGGGGGCCTATACCGCTCCGGCGCATCAACGCCGCCCCGTATTGCGAACCCAAACCGTTGATATTTCGCCGGATGCGGAAGCCATTTGCCAATCGGTGCTGGATAAGGTGAACGCGGATCTTGCGTCCGGCGAGATGTCCGAAGACACCAAGGTCGGTCGCGCAGATCATGTTCCCTGTTCGCTGCGGCGGCGCGGACGCAACTTGTCCTACATCATTCGCACACCACTTGAAGAAGGGTCGAACCGTGTCGCATTGCCGACGGGCGCTCTCGAACACAGCCGCAAGGTGACCCCCAAGGTCATGACCTTCAACTCGACCGAGTCTGGAATGGGCAAGGTCGAGGTGCCGGAGGATATCCGGGCGACGCTTTTCCCGGGCGCGCGCAGCGTGCGCATCCATTTCGGACAGGACTGAACCACAGACGGCGCGGGCCACCCAGAATGCCCGTGCTGCATCAATCCATCCGCAAAGGATCAAGAGGGACCGAGAGGTTCCCCTTGTTTCTTTTCGCGGTCCGGTGCGTTGTGAGTGCGTCGTAGCATCAAAGGCCACCCGCATGATCCGCCATATCGTTCTTGTCCGCTTCCGGGTGGACATCACTGAAGACGTCATCGAATCGATCTTTGGCGGCTTGACCGCACTGCAGACCAAGCTGCCGGGTATCCTTGGGGTCACGGCGGGGCGCAGCGAAAGCCCGGAACAAATGGAACGCGGCTATATGCACGGGTTCGTCATCGATTTCGAAAACTGGCAGGCGCTTGACCGCTATGCCAGGGATCCGGACCACAAGGCGCTGGGGGCCCAGCTTGTGGACCATGCCGAAGGCGGCAGGGACGGGCTTTTGGTTTTCGATCTGCCGGTGGATCAGGTGGGGTAGGGCACGAAAGCCATGCGTCCCGGTAAGAGACTTTTAGCGAAAATTTGGAATCAAATAGGGCGACTGACTTGTCGACGGCCCGCCTTTGACCTGCGAGTGTTCTAACCGCTGGGCGTTGGAATGGCCGTACGGGCAAATGGGGGCATTCGAGGATACGACCATGCGGCAAGACCAAAGAGAGCTTATTCAATCGACCGAGAACTGGCTTGTCTGCGCACAGGCCTATGGGTTCGAAAAAGTGGCCGAGACGCTGAAAGAGCAGCTTCGGTGCTATCTCTTGCATGCGCATTGCCCAAGCAATCTGCCCTGTTCGCATTGCGTTGGATGCGACGTGGCGTGGACCTAGCTGCGCGGTTCCCGTCATATCTCGGATTGTCTCGGCAGGTGTGAGGCGCTAAGCCCAAGCAGGAACTGACACGGGGCGCCCACCATGGCCAATCACCTTTATCGCAACGACCTTCCCGACGGCTTGTCGCTTGGGCCGGTGGTGGCCATCGATTGCGAGACCATGGGACTCAACCCGCATCGCGACCGGCTTTGCGTCGTTCAGATGTCGGGCGGCGATGGCGATGCGCACATGGTTCAAATCACGCCCGGACAGACCGAGGCGCCGAACCTCGTGGCGATGCTGTCCGACCCCGATGTCCTGAAGCTTTTCCATTTTGGGCGGTTCGACATTGCCGCGTTGCTGAATGCATTCGGCGTCGTGACTGAACCGGTCTATTGCACCAAGATCGCCTCGAAACTCGTGCGGACCTATACGGATCGCCATGGCCTCAAGAACCTGCTCGACGAGCTTTTGGGCGTGGATATTTCCAAACAGCAGCAGATGAGCGATTGGGGTGCAGAGACGCTGACGGATGCTCAGCTTGATTATGCTGCGTCCGACGTCTTGTATCTGCACCAACTGAAGGAAGGCCTAGATGCCCGGTTGGCCCGCGAGGGGCGGACTGGGATGGCGCAGGCCTGTTTCGACTTTTTGCCGATGCGGGCGCAGCTTGACCTCGCCGGGTGGCCAGAGATCGATATCTTCGCACACTGACGCGCGCGCAGGCTTGCCGCGCCGCAACAAGCAGGCAGGGAAGACGCATGAGCACATCCCAGGGCTTCTATTCGCGGTTCGTCGGCTGGCTGAAGATCCTGCTGCCGCTGGTTGCGCTTGGCATCCTGTCGACGGTCTTCTTTCTTGCCCGCGCGCCCGAGGTTGACCCGGTTCTGCCCTATGCCACGCCCAGCGGCGCACCGATCACCGCAAGCGATATGATCGCCGACCCGAGCTTTGTCGGTGTCACGCGTGATGGCGCGGCGGTGAACCTGCGCGCCCGGTCCGTTCAGCCCACGGCCGAGGATGTGCCGGGGCGCCTGTTGGCCGATCGCCTGACCTCGCGCGTTGAGACCCGCGACGGGCGCAGCATCGACAGCCGCGCCGATAGCGGGCGCATCGATACCGAGGCGCAGACAGCCGACCTTGACGGCCGTGTGGATGTGGCGACATCGGATGGTTTCACCCTGGTTGCCCGCGATGTGAAGACCCGGCTTGACCGGGTCGAAATCGCATCGACCGAACCGGTCAGCGCGCAAACGCCGATGGGTACGCTTGAAGCAGGCGGTTTTTCGGTCACGTCAGATGAGGGCGACGGCTACGTTCTGGTTTTCAATGGCGGCGTCAAACTGATATACGCTCCTCAGACCGATGGGGGCCGCTAGTGCGTTCGTTTCTTAATTCATTTGCATTTGCCGTCTTTCTCGGACTTCCGTGCCTCGCGTTTGCGCAGGGCACCGATGTCGCGCTGGGCGGTCTTGCGCTTGATGCGGCCCTGCCGGTCGAAGTGACCGCGGACAGCCTGTCGGTCGATCAGGACACTGGTCATGCCACCTTTGCCGGCGACGTCGTGGTCGCGCAGGGTGATATGCGCCTGTCCGCCGGGTCGCTTGTCGTCGAATACGACACAGAGCAGGAAGCCGGCATTTCGCGGATGACGGCCACCGGGGGGGTGACACTGGTCAACGGCCCCGACACCGCTGCGGCGCAAGAGGCCGTGTATGAACTGGGCGTTTCGAGCCTTGTGATGACGGGCGGTGTGACGCTTACGCAAGGACGCACCCGGATTACCGGAGATCGCTTTGCGATTGACCTGACCACCGGCGCCGGCCGGATGGAAGGCCGCGTTCGTACCGTTTTCCAGACGCAGGATAACTGATGGCTTCGCCCGATCTTCGCATCGCCTCTGCCCAGCCGGGGCTTGAGGTCGTGTCGCTGCGCAAAGCGTATCGCAAGCGTCTTGTGATCCGAGATGTCAGCCTGACCCTGTCGCGGGGCGAAGTCGTCGCTTTGCTGGGCCCGAATGGATCAGGCAAGACCACCTGTTTTTATTCCATTGCGGGCCTCGTATCGCCCGAAGGCGGTCAGGTTCTTGTGGACGGTCGCGACGTGACGAGCCTGCCGATGTATCGCCGCGCGCGGCTTGGCATCGGATACCTGCCGCAGGAAGTGTCGATCTTTCGCGGGCTGTCGGTCGAGGACAACATCCTGGCGATCCTTGAAATCACCGAACGCGACCGCACCAAGCGCCATGAACGGCTTGATGAATTGCTGTCGGATTTCTCGATCACCCATCTGCGCCGCGCGCCCGCGCTGTCGTTATCGGGCGGTGAACGGCGGCGCACCGAAATCGCACGCTGCCTTGCCGCGAACCCGAAATATCTGTTGCTCGACGAACCTTTTGCCGGGGTCGACCCGATTGCTGTGGGCGAGATCAGAACGCTTGTTTCCCATCTCAAGGATCGCGGTATCGGGGTGCTGATCACCGATCACAATGTTCGCGAAACGCTCGAGATCGTGGATCGGGCCTATATTCTGCACGAGGGCCATGTGCTGATGAGTGGAACAACCGACGAGGTGGTGCGAGACGAAAACGTGCGCCGCGTCTATCTGGGCCAGCACTTCCGCATCAGTTGACCGGCCTTTGATTGTGGTCGGGGCGTGGCTGAACGCAATACCTTGGGTCGGCTTTCGAGAGTTCGCGGCAGCGCAGGAAGAAGCGTTGACAAGTCGCACCGTCCCGATGCCAAGTTGGACTATGCATTGGGTGGCGTTTGATTTATACGCAGGTTCCGGTTGGAAAAACCCGCCGGCAGCAGGACACAGACTGTGTCAGAGCAGGGCATTGCAAATCGTAATAAAAAGATACCTATAGGCGCCGAACCGGCCCGCAGATTCGCGGGACGTCGCGTAAGATATCCGAGGGAGGAAGTATGCGGTACCAGATCAGCGGAAAGCAGATTGACATTGGAATGGCGCTTCAGACGCATGTGCAAAACGAGCTGAACGCCGTTGTTCAGAAATATGCCGAGCGTCCCACGGATGCGAATGTCACCTTTTCGAAGGACGCGCACGAATATGTTTGCGAAACCGTTGTTCACCTGTCCACCGGCCTGACGGCGCAGGCCCGGGCCCATGAGACCGAGATTTACGCAGCCTTCGACAAATGCGCCGACAAGATGGAAAAGCAGCTTCGCCGCTATAAACGCCGCCTGAAGGATCACCACCGCGATCGGTCGCAGCCGGTTGAATCGCTTGGTGTGTCTGCCTATGTGCTTGCCAGCGAAGATCATGCCGAGGATGCAGAGCCAGAGTCCTTGCAGCCCATGATCATTGCCGAGATCGAGGCCAAGGTACCATCGCTCAGCGTGGGCGAGGCCGTGATGCAAATGGAACTTGCGGGTGCGCCGGTGCTTGTGTTCCGTAACGAAGGGCGGGAAGGCAGCGTGAATATCGTCTACCGCCGTGAAGACGGAAATGTCGGCTGGATCGACCCGTCCTGATCGCGCCACGCAAACGCCATTTGTAAGAGAGTAGTCGAGCCTATGGAAGTAGCGTCCCTATTGTCGCCTGAATCGGTCAAGATTTTTCCTTGTGTGACAAGCAAGAAGCGTCTTTTTCAGGAACTCAGCGATCTTTTGCATACGGCCCATGGCGTGCCTGCGGGACGCGCGCTTGACGCGCTGCAAGAACGTGAAAGTCTTGGTCCGACGGGTGTGGGGCACGGTATCGCCCTGCCGCATGCGCGTCTGGCGGATGTCGACCGGGTGATCGGCCTGTTCGTCCGGCTGGAAAAGGCGCTTGAATTCGATGCGGTCGATCGCTTGCCTGTCGATCTGGTGTTTGCGCTTTTCGCGCCCGAGGATGCGGGCGTTGACCACCTCAAGGCCTTGGCGCTTGTGTCACGCACCATGCGGAATGCGGATCTTTGTAAGAAACTGCGTGCCAATGGCGACGCTGGAACGCTGCACACGCTTCTGACCGACGTTCAGGCCACCCGCGCGGCCTAACCGCTGCGCCAGGCCCCGAAGCCGAACATCATGTAGTCGCGTTGATAAGCCGCGCGGGCGGCAGCTTCGATATCATCTGAATAGATCTCTGCCAGTACCGGTGCGTCATCGGGTGGATCGAGGTCCGGCGCGATGATACCGATCCGCCTGGCAAGATGCCCAAGTTCCTCCGGAAGCTCGGCTTCATGCAGGATCGCTTCGGGGGCCGCAAACCCCGCGATGCCCTGCACAACCGCCACCTGTGAAGCCCATGCGCTATCCACCCGGATCGACGTCTGCCCCCCCAGATTGCCCTTGAGAAACCGCAAAAAGCCGAGGAAGGCCGCGGCATGCGCATCGTTGTCGAACTCCGATTCCTCATCCGGAAGGACAAGGTCATAGTTGCGGATCAGCACGTCGCGGATACCCAGAAAGGCGGGCGGTTCCTTTGGAAGAATGAATTGGCAAAAGGCACGATGCGCCCGGGCCACGGGGTGCGAAACGACCGTGAAACTCGCATGCCGCCCCTGTTTGCGTTTCCATTGCCGCAGCTGTTTTTGCGTCTGACCGGTGATCAGCTTGTCCTCGCCCCCATCAACCGCGGCCATCCAGCGGCGCACCCGGGCATCGGCCGCACACTTGACGGGCATGTAAAGAAGCGGGGCGGTGCGGCAGATCAGGTAGCCGGGAACGTTCGGGCCACGCGACGGTTCGAACTCGGGCAGCGCCTCAAGATCGAACGGATCGCGGGCCGCCAGCGCGGTTTTCATGTCCAGGTAGTTGGTCACACGCTCTGACAGCGGCACGGGATGCTGGACCTTGCCGCGCAGCTTGGCGTCCTTACGCCGGTCGCCCGCGCCGAGGAACCGCGCCGCCCCGGCAATCACGTCTTCATCATTCAGGTCCCGCTGATCGATGTAAAACGCGGTTTGCCCGGTTTCCTGCAACGCCCGGCGGATACGGTCGAGATATGCGGTGCGTTCTGCGGTATAGGCGGAAAATTCGTCGGGGTGAAAGGTCGCCTTGCCGGACTTTGCCTTGGGCATATCACCGACCCACCATTGCCCCGTCGCGCGCGCGGTTTTCAGGGACACATAGCTTTCGACGATGTTGCGTGTCAGCACGATCTTCGCGCATTTGCGGTTGCGCAGACAGTGGTCGAGCACGCGCGCGTCATGATCGCTGAAAAGCCGAAACCCCGACAGATCCTTTGTCGCGCCGCGCATCCGGTCGATCAGGTCAAGGGGGTTCTGATCGCGTGCCTTCAAGGTCGTTCCGAAAAGCTCGGTACAGTTCGGCTTGCCCATGAAATGCGGGTTGAACAACTCACCATGGCTGACGATCCCCTCATAGGCGTTGAGCTTTTCTTCAAGCGCATTCGACCCTGTCCGCATATCGGCAAGGATCACGAAGCATTCGGGTTTGCGGGCCATGGCTATTTAACCAGCTTCGGTTTGTGTGCGGTACGCGCGGACCCGCCGGGGTCGGACCCGATGGAAAACTCACCCATCAAATGCGGGTGCATGCCCTGGTTTTTGAGGTTCTGAAGGAACTGTCCAAAGCCATCGAGGTTGCGCAGGCGCGGGGCCTCGGCCAGCCGCCCCTCGTTCTGAAGCCCGATTTCGCCTGCCACGGTTTGCAGGGCTTCCATGGGATGTTCCAGAAATTCGGCCATCGTCCAGATGCGCACGCGCGCCCGGGTGTGAGGCGAACGCAGGACATCAAGGCATTTGGTCTCGATCTTCTGCAAACCGGCGGCCGTCATGCGAATGTCGCCGAAGTTCAGGTTCGAATGAAACAGCGGGATCGCCCAGGCCCCGCTGATCACCGAAATCTGTGCATTCGGGTCGGCGGCGATAAACGGTGCGATCTTCTGGTTGTCCGCCGGGCCGAAGAGGAACCCCTGCCGCTCGCCCCGTGTGTTCCAGATCAGGTTCGTCAGAAACGCCACGGGGTTGTAATCGCGCAGCGCGGCGCTGTCGGTCAGGCCTCCGGCGAAGTTCGTCAACCCTTCGGCGAATTCGGCGCGCTTTGGCGCGTAAAGGTGGCCATGCACGCGGCACCCGGTCTGGCGTGACATCCATCCACCAAAATCCTCGAAGAGATCGCCAAACCCGGAAAACACCGAATAGGGGCCGGCGGTCTTGCCGTTTTCCCAGTCCCAGTTGGGAAAGCGGCTTTGCATGTAAAGCCCGGCACGCCCGCGTGTGCGTCGGTCGACGGCGCGGGCAAAAAGCTGGTCGATCTTCCCGGGGTTGGGGTCGGCGCGGTGACCGGCCGGGGGTGGGGCGCCTAGGAAGCTTGAATAAAGACGGTCGGCCTGTGGCCAGATCTTGCGGGCCACGAAACAGTCGGACCGGCGCAGAAGCTGCAGGTGATCGTCATAAAAGATGTGCGGCTTGCCCTGAAAATCGAACTTCGACAGGGTCAGCGACCGGCTTTCGATCCGCTCGGAATAGCGGCGCACGAGGGTCTGATAATAGCTTTCGTCCGGGATCCAGACCCGGCGAAAGTAACGCTCGAACACATCGCGCTTGGGGTCATCGAGAATGGCCGTCAGTGTGCGCCGCGTCAGACACCACCACTGCGACCCCAGATGCGGCACGATATTCTCGGGGATCTCACGCTGGCGGCCGATCAACCGTTGCAGGCGTACGTAGCGATCGAAGAGGAACCGCTGGCGCTTCCACGAAAACGGAAAACTGAAACTGAAGCGTTCGTTGTCGAGACCGCCAATCGTCCACGGCACATCTTTCGTGGTGACGCTTTCGATGAAATCGGTGCGCGGGTTTTCGGCCAGATATTTGCGAAGCTCTTCGACCGGGCGCAGCGGCAGGCAGGACCCGGACGCAAGGAATGCATGCCGCACATCGGGAAACCGGTCGAGCAGCATCGTGGCCGCGGTCTGTGACGCGGCGACAAGCGACCATGTCCCCCATTCGCAACTGTGCCGGTCGCAAAACAGGATATCCGGAAAGTCGGCCAGATCGCGAACAAACCCGTCATAGGCCGCCCGCCCGACGGATTTGTCGACATGGATGACGATCGGGCATCCCGCACTTGCCCAGTGGCGCGCAACCTGAACCGCGCGACCCAGCGGTTCGTGCACCAGCATGGCAAACCCGACGCTCATGCCCAGTTTCCCTTCGACATGAGACCTAAAATCTCCATCTGCCGCCAGTTGATGTATTTCTCGGACCATCGGCACCACATATCCGGGTTCTGTGCGGCGCGGGCGTGATAGGCAAGGTATTCGCGACTTGCCGCGTAATGCTGCCGGCGGCTGAGTTCCTCGGCCGATTTGCGGGCGAACGTATCAAGAAACTTGGCATGCAACAGGCAGCCAGAGGCTTTCTCTCCGCCCCATTCGTCGTAAACGCGGTTCAGTCCGCGCGGTAGGATCGTGTGGGTGGAGCTGACATAGGCAAACCGGCGTTCCCACTTGACCAGCGGGATCTTGTTCAGCGCGGGGGCAAGCGCAGGATTGTCCTTGAAAAAGACCCGCGCACGCGGCCCGCCCTGTATCCAAAGATTGGAATATCGCTTGTTCTGGCTGATCGTATAGTTCCCGGCATCGAACCACGACGCGATTTCAAACGGATCCTGCCCTTCGCGGTAGGGTTCGGCATTGATCGGACCCTTGGGGTACATATCGACCAGCATCGCCCCGAATGACCGGATCGACGAGGCCGAAAGCCAATCGGTCAGTGCCTGAAGCGTGCGGGTATCGCAAAACGGATAGATCAGGAATTCATCGACATCGACCGTAACGGTCCAATGCCCGTGACAATACCGGCCCAGAAGCCAGTTCATCCAATCCATCCCGAAGCGAGAGCGTTTATAGCTTTTGTCGGTGCCCCAGACCGAGACATCCGGCTGGTCGGCAAGGTATTCGCGTGACCCGTCATCCGACCCGTTATCGACCACCAGAAAGTGGTTCACGCCGAGATTGCGGTAATAGGACAGGAAATAGGGCAGGCGGACCTTTTCGTTGCGCAGGGTCGTGACCAACAGCACGTCATGCGCGCCGATGTTGGCGGTGCGATCCGCCACCCGGCGCAATTCCCTGCGCTTGACAGCTGCACGCAGCAGCCAGCGTTTGCGCTGGAGGCGCAGGCCATATGACCTTAGCGGACCCATAAGCCTCCCTTGCCGGTCTGGCATGGGCACTGCGGTATCAGAGCCGGTTTAAGACAAGGTTCAGATGCGTTGTCCATGTCGGTTGGGTCGGGCGATCACTCGATGCCCTTGTGCCTGTCTGCCTGTTGTTGTCGTCGCCCATCAGCGCTTCGATGGCGTTTGTCCAGTGATACAGGTCGCCAGAGGGTGCGTAAACGGGGATATCACCCAAGAGTTCGCGATAAACCGGCAACGGCGGACAGATGACGGGAATGCCGCGCAACGCGGCCTCAAGCGGCGGAAAGCCGAAACCCTCGGCAAGGCTGGGGTGCAACACGGCGGTTGCGCCAGTCATCAGTGCGGCAAGGGCGTTGTCGTCAAGGCCCGACATTTCGACGATGTTGACCGGTGCAGCATCGAGACGTTGCATCAGGGTCGCATCGCCCCAGCCACGCGATCCGGCAAGGATCAGTGTCGGCACGTTGCCTGGCATGCGCACGGGCAGCGCTTCCCACAGATCAAGCAGAAAGGACTGGTTTTTTCGCGGGTCGATAGTGCCGATGCAAAGGAAATATGGGGAATTCGGCAGGGCAAGCGTGCCCGCGTCGGGTTGGGCCAGATCAATGCCAAGTTGGGCCGTCACAATCTGTGGCACGCGGCCAAGTGTGATCAGGCGGCTTTCGACTGACTCGGCTGTCGCATCGGTCGTGCAGATTACCGTGTCGGCATGCCTGGCTACGGCAGCAAGCCTTTGGGCAAAGACCTCGGGCGTGCCGGGGCGTTGGGTCTGGGGCAGATCGAGCGGGATCGTGTCGTGTATCAGCACCGCACTTCGGGCCTGCGGAACGGATTTGACGGCTTTCAGGACGGCATCGCTCAGATTGCTGTGACCGACATTCAGATAAACCGTTCCCGGCGGCAGATGCCGCGACAGCAAAGCGCCAAGGCGTGGCCGCAGGCACCGCGCCATGGATCGTCGGCGCAATTCGGCCTCGGCCTGGCGGCGTTGTGGGGCTAGGCGCCGTGACAGAAGCCCGATAACGTCAATGCCGCCTGTAAGGGAGCGGTCGGCCAATGGCCCACGCAGCGATGAAAGCCCGGTGCGATCC
This sequence comes from Paracoccaceae bacterium, assembly GCA_013042605.1. Taxonomy (GTDB): domain Bacteria; phylum Pseudomonadota; class Alphaproteobacteria; order Rhodobacterales; family Rhodobacteraceae; genus JABDPT01. The sequence continues at coordinate 6,465 of JABDPT010000090.1, read as the reverse complement.
AGCAGAACGTATCCCGCAGCGGTTCGTGCCAGCCCGAAAAGCGGTGTATCCCGCGCCAACAACCCATCGAGATAGGCAAGTTCGACCCGGTCAATCCCGGTATGCGGGCCTTTTCCCGTGCGGCTGACCAGTCTTGTGATATCGAGGCAAAACGCCGTCGCTGCCCGTTCAGGCATGGCGTGGGTGTCGAATGACCGCGGGCTTATTGTGCCGCTTTCGCAAGGGCCACCATGTCGCGAAGATAGGCTTGGAACTCATCGCGCAGATCATCCCGAGCCAAGCCGAACGCCACGGTCGCCTGAAGGAAACCGGCCTTCGACCCGCAGTCGAACCGCTGCCCGTTGAAGCGGAAGCCATAGACGGGTTCGCCCGCACAAATCTCGCGCGCGATGGCATCGGTCAGCTGGATTTCCCCGCCGGCCCCCTCACCGATATCGTTGAGGTGGTTCATCACCGATGGCGTCAGGATATAGCGCCCGATCACGGCAAGGTTCGATGGCGCACTGCCCAAGGTCGGCTTTTCCACCATGCTTGAGACCGAGACCATGCGCCCCATGTCTTCGGCCACATCGAGAATACCGTAAGACGGCGTGCTTTCCGGCGGCACTTCCATCGCGGCGACCATCGCACCGCCGGTTTGTTCATAGGCTTCGACCATCTGTTGCAAACAGGGTTTGTCGGCCGCGATCACGTCATCGGGCAGGATGACGGCGAAAGGTTCATCTCCCACAAGGCGGCGGGCGCACCAGACCGCATGGCCAAGCCCTTTTGGATGCGTTTGACGGATATACGCGATGGCCCCGGACTCCATATTGGTGGGTTCCAGCGCTTCGATCAGATCGTCCTTGCCCTTCATGCGAAGCGACGCTTCAAGATCCGGTGCGTGGTCGAAATAATCCTCAAGCGCGCTTTTCCCGCGCGAGGTGACAAAGATGAACTCGGTGATCCCGGCCGCCCGCGCCTCGTCGATCGCGTATTGGATCAGCGGTCGGTCGACCAGTGTCATGATTTCTTTCGGGATGGATTTCGTTGCCGGTAGAAACCGTGTTCCCAACCCAGCTACGGGGAAGACCGCCTTGGTGACTTTGCGCTGCATTCACGTCCACTTTCGTTTACTGGCACCTGCCACCCGTCGCGGGCCCAGATCTTCGTCTAGGCGATCGGTCATGGCAAAATGGTTAACCCGGCCCCACCCGAGTTCATATCTCAAGTCTCTGCAATTCCGCGAAGTTCTTCAACCCGCGTTTGTTCGATTCTGATGCGGTCCTGCAGGTTGTTGTTCTGAAACAAGGGTTTTGACCGGATCGAGCGTCCCCAAACGCCGCCTGTTTGAACCCAGATGCCGGGCGCTTGGTAGCTGACACGGTGGAATCGGGCAGATGCCGAGAAGATCATGAGCGAGACAATTGCGCCGCGTTCCTCCTCGGCCAATGCTGTGTCCTTCAGTCGGCGTGCGTTTGTACGCCACCCGCCGATCACCACATGCCGTCGCGTGGGCCGGATCGACGGGGCGGGCACAAAGCAGGCTTGGTCGGTGTCCACCCAGTTTGCCGAAGACGGGCGGTCACGCCCCTTGGCCGCGCCGGCGTCGAACCGTTCAAGCAAGCGCGCCACATCACCGGGAACGCAATGCCCGGCTACCATGTGGCGCAAAAGCTTGCGGCGCTGGTCGTCGCGGATCGCCTCAAGCGCCGACGCGCGCCTTTCATCCAAGGCATATCGACCCAGAAAGCAGGCGGCACTTGCCCCGATCTCAAAAAGATCGCGGGGCATGCGCTGTGCGTCGCGCTGTTCCGACGGGGCCGTGACGTGGACCACTTGCGCCATCGGAACAAGCGCGGTCTTCAACCCGGCCCGCGAGATGCGCATGTTGAGATCGGCGTCATCCAGAAAGAACCTGTAGGCGGTGTCGAACCCGCCCAGCTCTGCGAGCGCATTGCGCCGAAAGGCACAGTTCGCCCCTTCGGTCCGGATCGCTGTGCCGGGCGCGGGGTCGAAGACCTGCCAAGGGGCTTCGCTCACTTCAAGCGGGTGGTGTTGTGCTTCCGTGTCGATCAGGCGGCCCTGCCACTGTGGGCTGATCCCGTTGCGACCGCGCGTGAACCCGCCCACCGCGGCGACGGAAGGGTCGGTAAGCGGCGCCGTCAGGTGGGCCAACCATGTTGGCTCGGCGAAGGCGTCGTCATCGATGAAGGCGATGATGTCGCCACCGGCGTTTGAAAGGCCCAAATTGCGCGCTGCTGAGATATTGGCCGTTTCAAAGCCCTTAATCCGGATTTCGGAACCTAGGCGATGGGCTCTGGCGGCGGCGCATCCCGGCGCATCGGCAACCACCACGATTTCGAACCCCGGATGATACTGTTGACCCAAAGCCGACAGGCAAAGCGACAGCGTTTCCGGCCGACCGCGGCTGACAATAATGACCGAGATGCGGGGTTCGGTCATCTGTCGCAATTCGGTGCGTTGTTAAGCGCCGCCATCTTCCGCACCGGGCACAAGGGCGATGCCGGGAACCGTGCCGATAAAGAACGGGTTCTCAAACCCGGGCTTTCCATAGGCGAGCGGTGTGTGATCGTCGAACCGCACGACCTGTCCCCCGGCCCCGCGCAAAACCGCGTCGCCCGCGGCCGTATCCCATTCCATCGTCCGGCCAAGGCGGGGGTATAGATCGGCCTCTCCTGCGGCGACGAGACAGAACTTGAGCGATGAGCCGGCGCTTTTGAAATCTGCAACGGGGTAGCGGGCGATATAGGCGTCGGTTGCAGCGTCGCGGTGCGATTTGCTGGCGACGACGCGAAGGGCGTCCGGATCGGGCGTGGCGACATGACGCGGGCGGGTGGCGCCGGGTGTGTTTGCGTCGAAAGTACCGGTCTCTTCGACAGTTTGTCCGCCTGCCAACGTGTAGAACATGCGCCCGCGCGCCGGGGCATAGACCACGCCACGCAACGGAACGCCATTCACGACATAGGCGATATTCACCGTGAAATCGCCGCGCCGGTGAACGAACTCTTTCGTGCCATCCAGAGGATCGACAATCAGGAACTTGGTCGCGGTTGCATCATGCGTTTCAGCCTGTTCTTCGGTGACCAGCACTGTGTCCGGAAATGCCGCGCGCAAGCCGGCCGAGATATGGGCATCGGCCAGTTCATCGGCTTCGGTGACGGGGCTTTCGTCGCCCTTGATCCGCACCTCGAAATCCGGCGCGGCATAGACAGTCATAATCTTGTCGCCCGCTTCGATGGCCAGTTTCCGCATGAGAGGCACGAGCTGATCGAAATCCACACAAACGCTCCGTTTTTTGCCGATGCCGGGTGCGGCAATTGATTACCGTTGTTCAAGCCTTATGATGCGCCCGCAACGAAACGGCAAGAAAACAGCGCGAAAAGCGTGAAAGCGCCGGTTATTCAAGGGCAGAGGCATGTTTGAACGTCGGGAAACACGGGGGACAGTTGGGTCTGCTCTGTCTGTGCTGTGGCTGATCTACCACAACACCGTCCGCAGTGTGCGAAAGACCCACGGAAACGCTATTGCGGCCGTCATGATCAACATCCTGCAGATGGCGCTGATGGTTGCGATCTTCTATGTGATGTTCTCGCTTTTCGGCCTGCGCAAGATGGCGATCCGAGGTGATTTTCTGCTCTATATCATGAGCGGCATTTTCATGTTCATGGCGCATATTCGAGCGATGTCGGCAGTGGTCGGATCCGAGGGGCCCGCCTCGCCGATGATGCAGCACATGCCGATGAGCACGGCTGTGTCCATCGCCTCCGAAGCGCTGGGCGCGCTTTATATCCAGATCCTGTCGATGGGTGTGATCCTGGGCGTGTATCATGTCGGTTGGGGACCGCTTGAAATCTATGACCCAATTGGCGCGATGGCGATGCTTTTGATGTCGTGGTTTTCAGGCGCGTCGATTGGCATGGTTTTTCTGGCGCTCAAGCCCTGGGCACCTGATTTTGTCGGGCTGGTCACCAAAATCTTCATGCGCGCAAACATGTTTGCGTCCGGCAAGATGTTTCTGGCGAATACCCTTCCGGCAACCATGCTGCCGATGTTTACCTGGAACCCGCTATTTCACACGATCGACCAGGCGCGCGGTTTCATGTTCATCAATTACAATCCGCATTTCTCGTCATTGACCTATCCGCTCTATGTCTCCCTCGCCTGTCTTCTGATCGGACTGATGGGCGAGTTCTATACCCGTAAACACGCCTCGCTGAGTTGGAGCGCGCGTCGGTGAGATGGCTTTGCTAGATGCTCTCACGCGTCGCGCCTTTTCCGGGCGAGAGCCGAGGAAGGCATTCGGCATACTCTCCAGCAACGCCTCGATGATGCCAGACTAGCCGGCGACGCGCAGGGTCACGTTGATCCGCCCGCCCTGCGGCAAGAGGGTTGAGGTGCCGGGCCGCAGGCGGTCTATCCCATGATAGGCTAGCCGCGCGGCACCGGCGAGAACCACCACATCCCCCGAAGAAAGCCACACGCTTTGAGTTGGCCCACCGCGCGTCTGTCCGCCAATGCGAAACAGCGCGTCATCCCCAAGCGAGATTGAAACGACGGGCCAGGTAAGATCCGCCTCATCGCGGTCCTGGTGCAGGCCCATGCGGGCCTTTGGACCATAGTAGTTGATCAGGCAGCTATCGGGCGCGCGATCGACCCCGGAAAACCTGTGCCAGACATCCAGTACCTCACTTGGAATTCCAGGCCAGCTCATGCCCTGCGGGTGCGTCGGTTCATATCGATAGCCCCGCCGGTCGGACACCCAGCCAAGCGATCCGGCCGATGTCATACGCACCGACATTTTCTGACCGCGGGCGGTTTCAGGATGAAAGAGCGGTGCGTCGCTCGCGACCTTTCGCAGGGCGTTTACGATGGCAATCTGGGCTGCGTTCCCAAGCGCCCCGGGAAAAAGCCGGGCGCCATTGATTTCAATTGAAGACGCTTCTGACCCAGACATAACGATTTCGCCCTCAATTGGCCCTGTTTGCACGCTTGCAGCGCCTCTTTCGCCTCCCTATATACCCCCAGAACCCGGCTTGGGCATGGCCCTTGCCACACTCTGGGATCGGGGGACGGTGCCGTAACGGGCCGCCCTTCACCACATCGCTTGAAGAGAGGACATTCATATGGCCAAAGTCATCGGTATCGACCTTGGAACCACCAACAGCTGTGTTGCGATCATGGATGGCTCGCAGCCCCGCGTTATCGAAAACGCCGAGGGCGCGCGCACGACCCCGTCTATCGTGGCCTTTACCGACAGCGAACGCCTTGTCGGTCAGCCTGCCAAGCGGCAGGCCGTTACCAACCCCGAAAACACCGTCTTTGCCGTCAAGCGCCTGATAGGCCGCCGCGTTGACGACGCGGAAGTGACCAAAGACAAGAAAATCGTGCCCTATAACATCGTCGATGGCGGCAATGGCGACGCATGGGTCGAAGCGGGCGGCGAAAAGTACAGCCCCAGCCAGATTTCGGCCTTCATCCTGCAAAAGATGAAGGAAACCGCCGAATCCTATCTTGGTGAAAAGGTCGAGCAGGCAGTCATCACCGTTCCCGCCTATTTCAACGACGCACAGCGTCAGGCCACCAAGGATGCCGGTAAGATCGCGGGTCTTGAGGTTCTTCGGATCATCAACGAACCGACGGCCGCCGCGCTGGCTTACGGTCTCGACAAGAAAGAGACGAAGACGATCGCGGTTTATGACCTTGGCGGTGGTACATTCGACATCACGATCCTTGAGATTGACGATGGTCTCTTTGAAGTGAAGTCCACCAATGGCGATACCTTCCTGGGTGGTGAAGACTTCGACATGCGCATCGTCAACTACCTTGCCGATGAATTCAAAAAGGAAAACGGCGTCGACCTGACCGCGGACAAGATGGCGCTTCAGCGTCTCAAGGAAGCGGCCGAAAAGGCCAAGATCGAATTGTCGTCGTCCAGCCAGACCGAGATCAACCAACCCTTCATCTCGATGGGCAAGGATGGTCAGCCGTTGCACATGGTCATGAAACTGACCCGTGCCAAGCTGGAAAGCCTTGTTGGCGATCTCATCAAGGCGTCGATCAAGCCGTGCCAGGCCGCGCTGAAAGATGCCGGGCTGTCGACCGGCGATATCGACGAGGTGGTTCTTGTCGGTGGTATGACCCGCATGCCCCGCGTGATCGAAGAGGTGACCAAGTTCTTCGGCAAAGAGCCGCACAAGGGTGTGAACCCAGATGAAGTCGTCGCCATGGGTGCGGCCATTCAGGCCGGCGTTCTTCAAGGCGACGTCAAGGACGTGGTTCTGCTGGACGTGACCCCGCTGTCGCTTGGCATTGAAACGCTGGGTGGTGTGTTCACCCGCCTGATCGACCGCAACACGACGATCCCGACCAAGAAGAGCCAGATCTTCTCGACCGCCGAGGACAATCAGAACGCGGTGACGATCCGCGTGTTCCAGGGCGAACGGGAAATGGCGTCGGACAACA
>JABDPT010000089.1 GCA_013042605.1 Paracoccaceae bacterium | reverse complement strand
ATTCCCGCGCGCGAACTGGTGCCCGACGACCTGATCCTTCTGCACAGCGGCGACACGGTTCCCGCAGATGCCCGTTTGATCGCCAGCACCGGACTTGCGCTGGATGAAAGCGTGCTGACCGGCGAATCCGTGCCAATCCAGAAATCGGGCGGCACGGATGAACGCGCCTTTGCCGGCACGGCGGTGGTTGCGGGGCATGCAGAGGCCGTGGTCAGCGCCATCGGCGCACAGACCGAGTTCGGCCAGATCGCGGAACTGACGGGTTTAGCCGAGGGCAAGCAGACCCATCTGCAACGCCATCTTGGCCGGCTTGCGCGCCAACTGGGGGTGGCCGCCCTTGGCATCGCGTTTTCAATCGGCGCGCTTGGCATTCTGTCGGGCCGCGATGTTACCGAAATGATGATGACCGCCCTGTCGCTGTCGGTTGCCATCGTTCCCGAAGGTCTTCCTGCGGTTGTCACCATCACGCTGGCCCTTGGCGCGGCCGCCATGGTGCGCCAGCGCGCGCTTGTCCGCCGCTTGCAGGCGGTCGAAACCCTTGGCGCGGCCTCTGTCATCTGTACCGACAAGACCGGCACATTGACCGAAAACAAGATGACCGCGACCCATATCTGGACGTTGGACCGCGCCTATGAGGTGACCGGGACGGGCTATGACCCCGCCGGGCATATCGAGGCCGAGGGGCAGCGCATCCGAGCCGCCGACGATCCCGGCCTGCGCGCGCTGCTCGAAGTTGGCCTTGTCTGCACCCATGCGCGCCTGACCCATCGCGGGGCCGACTGGGCCATGTCGGGCGCTCCGACCGAGGGCGCGCTGGTGACGCTTGGCTTCAAGGGCTGGCATCCCATGCCCCGCGAAAACGCAGTCATCGCCGAAGTGCCGTTCAATAGCGAACGAAAGCTGATGAGCGTGATCTACCAGGGCGATGACGAAGCCCGAATGCTGACCAAAGGCGCGCCCGAGGCGGTTCTGGACAGGGCGACCAAGCGCTTCAACCCCTCTGGCGACCGCCCGCTGACCGGCGAAGACCGCGAGCGGATCAGGGCCGCGTATGTCGCCATGGCCGAGGACGGGATGCGCGTTATCGCGCTGGCCCGCCGCAGCAGCGACGGGCACGATATCGAAGAGCGAGACCTGTCATTCCTTGGTCTCGTCGGCCTGATCGACCCGCCACGGGCCGAAGTGCGCAGTGCCATTGCGGCAGCGCAGTCCGCCGGTATCCGGGTGCTGATGATCACCGGCGACAGCCCGATCACCGCCCAGACCATTGCCGGACAGGTCGGCCTGCCGACCGGGGCGACGTTGACCGGTTCCGAGTTGGAGGCCATGGACGACGCTTCGCTTACCCGGCTATTGCGGGAAGACGTGATCTTCGCGCGCGCGCGCCCTGCCGACAAGATGCGCATCGTAACCGCGCTGCAGGCCGACCACCAGATCGTCGCGATGACTGGTGATGGTGTGAACGACGCGCCCGCCCTCAAACGGGCCGATATCGGTGTGGCCATGGGCATTCGCGGGACGGACGTTGCGCGCGAGGCATCGGATCTGGTGCTTTTGGACGACAACTTTGCCACCATCGTGGCCGCGATCGGTGAAGGTCGGCGCCAGTTCACGAATATCCGCAAATTCGTACGGTATCTGCTGTCGTCGAATGCCGGGGAAATCGTGGCGCTGGTCATCAATATCACCATCGGCGGCCCGCTGATCTTTCTGGCGACGCAGATCCTGTGGATGAACCTTGTTACCGACGGCGTCACCGCCGTTGCCCTTGGGTTGGAGCGTGCGGAGCCCGACCACATGGAGAACCCGCCACGCGAGAAAGACACGCCTGTCCTCGATCGCTGGGGGCTTGGGGTCATCTGCCTGATGGGGCTCTATTCGGGGACCGCGTGCTACTGGATCTTCACGCAGCATCTGCCGGGTGGTGCCGAACTGGCGCGCACGACCGCCTTCACGGCGATGGTGAGTTTCGAGAAGATCAGCGTCTTTGCCTTCCGGTCGCTACACCTGCCCTGCTGGCGGATCGGCTGGCTGTCCAACCCGCTCTTACTCTGTGCACTTGTGTCGACGATGGGCGCACAGGCTGCCGCGGTCTATTGGCCGCCGCTACAGGTCCTGCTTCACACGGTGCCGATCGGGCTGGAACAGTGGACGATGATCGCCATCTTCGCTCTGCCGATCCTGATCATCCCGGAAGTCGTGAAGACCGCGCGGATATTCTGGCAACGCCGGGCGGCATGACCTGAGGCAATCGGCATCTTTACCGTTTGGGCTTGAGGTTGGTCAATTCCGCCACTCGATTTGAACCTATCCTCGGCACGTCTAATAACAGGAGCAGCGATGTTCCCGCGCGCTGTTAAATTGTTCACCTTCTATGGCTTCGACATCAAGGTCGATCCAAGCTGGATGCTGATTGCGGCCCTTTTGGTGTGGAGCCTTTCTGCACATTATTTCCCGTCGGTCTTTCCCGATCAGACGACCTTTGCCTATCTGACGATGGCGGTACTGGGGATGCTGGGCCTCTTTGCCTCGCTTCTGTTGCACGAGCTGTCGCATTCCCTCGTCGCGCGGGTTTTCGACGTCGAAGTGCGCGCGATCACGCTCTTCTTGTTCGGCGGCGTGGCCGAACTTCGGGAAGAGCCGAAGTCGGCCATCGCAGAGTTGTGGATCGCGCTTGCGGGGCCGGTGATGAGCTTTGCGCTGGCCATCGGGTTCGCTCTTGCCGCCGCAGTGGCCGGACAACTTTCACTTGGCGACCCGACGGTCACGGTGCTGGGCTATCTCGGAACGGTCAATCTGATCCTCGCGGTGTTCAACCTTCTGCCGGCGTTTCCGCTGGATGGTGGCCGCGCGTTTCGGGCGCTGCTCTGGGCGCGCAGTGGCAACATCCTGAAAGCGACCGAAACCGCCGCCACGTCGGGCATCGTGATCGCCTATGTCTTGATCGGGCTGGGGCTTCTTCTGCTTTTCGGCGGCTATTTCGTTCAGGGCTTCTGGCAGATCATGCTGGGTGGATTTCTGGTGATCGCCGCGCGCGCAAGCTATGAACACGCGCTTCAGACGGCGGCCTTCGCGGGTCTGACTGTCGCCGACGCCATGACCCGAGATCCGGTTACCGCGCATCCCGAAATGACGCTGGCGCATGTGATCAATCAGATCATCCTGCACAACCGCGTCAGTTTCTTGCCTGTGGTCGAGGATGGTGTCTTGCTAGGTAGTATCGACAGCGACGTGTTGCGCAAGATCGACCGCGACAACTGGGCCAACACGAAGGTCGACGACGTCTTTGTGGGGCTGGCCAAGGAAATGGTTCTTTCCCCGGAAACAGGCCTTGATGCCGTTCTCGACCAGATCGCGCGCACCGGGCAGCGCAAGTTTCTGGTTGCGCGGGGACACCGACTTGTCGGCGTGATCACCCTTGCCGATCTGACCCGGTATCTGGGGCTTGCACGCATCTTCGAGCCGCGGTTTCAGCACGGTTGATCCGCGCACCCCCTACTCGGACTTGCACTTGTGACGCTGTCGCGGTCAATTGACCGGGATAACAGAAAGAAACGCATGACCGAGCGAGCATCCGACAGCGCCATTCTGACCGCGATCATGGAGGCCGCTGTCGATGCCATCGTCGTGTCGGACGAAACGGGGACGATCCTGCGGGCCAACCCGGCCGCAGCTCGTCTTTTCGACTTCCCCGAGGACGCGCTCGTCGGGCGCAGCGTTTCAGAGATCATGCTCGAACCGTTGGGTCAGGAGCGTGGGCTTTTCATGGCCGGCCATGTCCGGACCGACGAAGAGAAAATCATCGGAGTACGCCGGAAAACGATCGGCCGACGTCAGACCGGGGAAGAGTTCCCCCTGCAAATCTCTGTCGGTGAGGCGACGATAGACGATGCCGCGATTTTCGTCGCGATCCTGCATGATCTGACCGACCTTATTGCAGGCGAGGCCGCGCTGGTCCGGTCGCAACGGCTTGATGCCATCAGCCTGATGACCGGCGGCATATCGCATGACTTCAACAACCTTCTGACCATCATCATCGGCAATCTCGAATTGCTGGAATTGCAGTGTGACGACGAACGCCTGCAGGAACTGTCCCGCGAGGCGCTTCAGGCCGCCGCGACGGCATCGGAACTGACATCGCGGCTGATGCAGTTTGCCAGGCAGGGGCACCTTAACCCGGTAGAGACCGACCTGCGCGACGTGTGCCGCAAGACACTCAAGATGCTTGGGCAAACACTTGGAGAGGGTTACCGCGTCAGGACGGAATTCGCCGAAGATGTCAGCATGGTCCGGGTCGATCCGATTCAGCTCGAATCCGCGCTGGTCAATCTTGTGCTGAACGCGCGGGACGCGATGCCCAATGGCGGGGACCTGCTGTTTTCCATCGCGGATATCTCAATCGACGACACGTATATGGCGCAGGAAACCGACGTTGTGCGCGGCCATTACGTGCGCCTGATGGTCAGCGATAATGGTGAGGGGATGTCTGACGAGGCCCAGAAGATGGCTTTCGTCCCGTTCTATTCCACCAAAGCAGGAAAGCACGGCACCGGGCTTGGCCTGTCGATGGTTTATGGTTTCGTGCGCCAGTCCGGCGGGCATATCACGCTGTACAGCGAGGTGGGGCACGGCACGAGCTTCGGGCTGTATTTCCCGGCCCTTCAGGATGGTCAGGAGCTGTGGCCAGAGGATGCCGCCGAAGACAGGCCCCAGGTCAGCGCCGCCGCGTCGGGACGCACCATTCTTGTGGTCGAGGACAACGAGAAGGTCAGAAAGATCACGGTCGAGCGCCTTCATGCCCTTGGCTACCAAACGCTGGTGGCCGAAAGCGGCGACGCCGCATACCAGATGCTGAAAGCCGGCGCGAAGGTCGATCTTGTGTTTTCCGATGTGGTGATGCCGGGCGATTTGAACGGCTATGACCTGGCTGAAAAGGTGGCGGAAGAATTTCCGGCGATCCGTATCTTGCTGACGTCAGGCTATGCCAGCGATGTGGTGACCAGACGGCTGTCGCGCGGCGCGAAATACGACATCCTGCACAAGCCCTATCACCAGCGCGATCTCGAAGAGAGGCTTCAGGCGCTTTTGGGTGACGCGTTGCCCTGAACCCGGCTGACGTCGCAGGCAAAGCTATAACCAACTCCGCGTACGGTCTTGATCAGTTTCGGGTCGCCCGGATCACGCTCGATCTTCTTGCGCAGCCGGGCCACCTGGTTGTCGATGGTGCGGTCGAGCGGGCTCCATTCCGTGCCCCCGGTCAGATCCATCAGGCGGTCGCGCGACATCACCCGCTTGGCGTTTTCGAGAAAGACATTCAGCAGCTTGAAGTCACCGCTGGTCAGATCGCAAAGATCCCCGGCCCGGTCGTAAAGCTCAAAACGATCCGGCACGATCCTGAGCCCGTCAAAGGTAAAGGCCGGCGAGTCAGACGTCTCCACAACGGCCGTGGTCGCGGTTTCGGGAGGGGGCGGCGCCTGCCCCCCCTGCCTGCGCAAGACAGTGCGCACACGCGCCAGAACTTCGCGTACATGAAACGGCTTGGTGATATAGTCGTCCGCCCCAAGTTCAAGCCCGACGACGCGGTCTACCACATCGCCCCGGCCGGTCACCATGATGATCGGCACCTGTGACGCCGCCCGAATTGTACGAGCGATATCAAGGCCATCCTCGGCCTCAAGCTGAAGATCCAGCGTGATCAGATCGGGCGGATTGGCGCGCATGGCCGAGAGAGTGCTTTCGCGATCCTCGGCCTCGTCCACGCGGTAGCCGCCCCCTTCGAACACATTTCGAAGAAGCCGACGCACCTTTGGATCGTCATCGATGACAAGGATGAGCGACTGTTTGATCTCTGCCCCCGGTTCGCGATTTGCATCGCTAGGATGTGGCGTCGCACAAGTGGGCCACAAGGCGCACAACGGTGCGTCTTACAAATTCTTACAAATCCTTACGAACGGCACAAGAGCCGCGAGACGTCGCGCATCGATAATACAGCATAATCAAATTGGGGGATTTGACAAATGTATGTAACCATTTCATCTCCTCATGAAGGGGTCGCTTCGGACAAAGGTCTATCGGACCGCCCACCGACGCTGCCCCTGACCCGCCTCGCACCCGAGCGCCACCTTTATTACGAAGGTGATAAGGTCGAGCGCATTTATCAGGTCAAATCTGGCGTGGTTCGGCTTACCCGGCTTCTGGAAGACGGGCGCCGGCAGATCATCGCCTTCGGATATCCCGGCGACATCGTCGGCTTTCCGTTCAACGGTCACCACCATACGGAATGCGAAACCCTGACACGGGTCGAGCTTCAGCCCTATCTTCTGACACACCTGGAAAACGGCAGAAGCGATCCGGCCCTGCATGCCAGCCTGCTTCAAGCCGCATTGCGCGAGATCGCGGCCATGCAGGATCATTTCATGATGCTTGGCCGCAAGACGGCGCAGGAAAAGCTCGCTTCTTTCCTTGCCGTGCTGGCCGACCGGGTCGGGATCAAGACGGGCGAGTTCACGCAGATCGCCCTCCCGATGAGCCGGGCGGATATCGCAGACTTTCTTGGTCTGACCACCGAAACCGTCAGCCGTACATTCAGCCAGTTGCGAAAGAACAAGACCATCGCACTGAACGGGGTTCACGTGGTCATCATCCGGAACCGCGCGGCACTCAATGCCCTGGCGGAAGGGGATCACGGATAAGGTCCGGCGACATGCCGTTCACCGCATCAGGGTGCACGCCAGAAGGTGCGCAGTCCTTCGGGCAGGCTTGCCCGGATGTCTTCCACCTCTCCACGGCTGATCCGGTTGTTGAGAACATCGAAGACATAGTGAATGTCTTCGGCCCCGCGAAACTCGGACGCTTCGCCAACCTGCCGTGAGACGTCTTCCACGAACACCTCTGCGCTTCGTTCGCGTTTGGGTGTGCGTTTCGGCACCCAGCCTTCGAACAGCATCCCGCGGATCAACAGCGGCAGCTGGGCCGAAAACTGCGCAAGCTCGTCTTCCGACAGCCTGTCCCGAATTTCATGCAACACGACCCGCAAGAGCCGCAGCGCACTGCGCTTGGAGGCCCACCCAAGGCGATCGGAGAGTTCGTTGATCCATTCATGGGTAAGCTGGACCGTGTGGTCGATGGCTTCCAATCCTTGCGCCGACATCGTGCCTCTCCTTTCATGGATAAACCGCGGGTTCGGACCCCGTGGGCCATGTTTACCGCGAAATACGCGGCAGGCTTTTGACGGTTATCAATCCTCCGGCGGCTGGACTTGGTATTTCATTATCATCGGTTCCATTCACAGACAGGAGGAGAAAATGGCCGAGACGAAATCCACAGAAGCCATGGTAACCCGTGGCGCATCGCCTTTCCTGCAGTCTATGCAGCGGGAGATGTCTCAGTTCTTCGACCGGTTCCGCGGCTTTCAGCCGTCGTCCCCGGGCGAGTTCTTCGAAGCGTTGAACGCGCCGCTCTTTCCGGCACTCGATATTGCCGATTCCGATGGCGTGATGGAAATCACTGCTGAGATTCCGGGCGTTCAGGAAGACGATCTTGACGTGTCGATCAGCAACGGCGTGCTGACGCT
>JABDPT010000088.1 GCA_013042605.1 Paracoccaceae bacterium | reverse complement strand
GCTCGCGGCGGACCTTCTGAAGCGTGACCTCGACACCGCATTTCTCGCAGACGACGCCGCGATACTTCATGCGCTTGTATTTGCCGCAAAGGCATTCGTAATCCTTGATCGGGCCAAAGATACGCGCGCAGAACAGACCGTCACGTTCGGGCTTGAACGTCCGGTAGTTGATGGTTTCGGGCTTTTTGATCTCACCGTAGGACCACGACAGAATGCGTTCCGGCGACGCGAGCGAGATCTTGATCTCGTCGAACGTCTTGACCGGGGCCAGCGGGTTGAACGGGTTTGTTGTCAGTTCCTGGTTCATCTTGCGTCCTTACAAATCAGTGGGAGTGGAGAGGGCGATTTTTCTGCGAAAAATTGGGTTGAATTTTCGCCGAAAATTTAGGTCGCCCTACCCCTCGTCCTCCGCATCCAGGAGTTCCATGTTGAGGCCGAGGCCCCGGACTTCCTTGACCAGAACATTGAAGCTTTCGGGCACGCCCGCTTCGAAATTGTCCTCGCCCTTGACGATCGACTCGTAGACCTTGGTGCGGCCTGCCACGTCGTCCGACTTGACGGTAAGCATTTCCTGAAGCGTGTACGCGGCGCCGTATGCCTCGAGCGCCCAGACCTCCATTTCCCCGAAACGCTGGCCGCCGAACTGGGCCTTACCGCCGAGGGGCTGCTGCGTCACAAGGCTGTAGGGCCCGGTCGAGCGTGCGTGGATCTTGTCGTCGACAAGGTGGTGCAGCTTGAGAAGATACTTGATTCCGACCGTGACGGGGCGCGCAAACTGCTCGCCCGTCCGACCGTCATAAAGCACCGACTGACCGGATTGAGAGAACCCTGCCCGCACCAGCGCATCGTTGACATCCGCTTCCTTGGCACCGTCGAAGACCGGCGTTGCGATGGGAACGCCACGGGTGACGTTGCCTGCCGCTTCGAGAAGCTGGTCTTCGTCCAGCCCCTTGATGCCTTCGTCAAAGACGTTGTCGCCATAGGCGATCTTCATCGCGTCGCGCACCGGTGTCAGGTCGCCCGAGCGCCGATATTCGTCCAACGCCTCGTCGATATGAAGACCCAGACCGCGCGCGGCCCAGCCCATGTGGGTTTCAAGGATCTGACCGACGTTCATCCGGCTGGGCACGCCCAGCGGGTTCAGAACGAAGTCGACCGGCGTGCCGTCGGCAAGGAACGGCATGTCTTCCATCGGTACAACCTTGGAAATAACGCCCTTGTTGCCGTGACGGCCGGCCATCTTGTCGCCCGGCTGAAGCTTGCGCTTCACGGCGACGAAGACCTTGACCATCTTCATCACACCCGGCGGCAGGTCGTCGCCGCGGCGAACCTTTTCGACCTTGTCCTCGAAACGCGCATCGAGGGCGCGCTTCTGCGCCTCGTACTGTGCGTTCAGGGCTTCGATCTGGGCCGCTTCGGCATCGTCGCCGATGGCAAGCTGCCACCACTGACCCTTGGACAGGCTGTCTAGAAGGTCTTCGGTGATCTCGGACTTGGGTTTGACGCCCTTGGGCCCTTTGACGGCCACCTTGCCAAGGATCATTGACTTCAGACGCGCATAGATGTTGCGGTCGAGGATCGCGAGTTCGTCGTCCCGGTCACGGGCCAGACGCTCGACTTCCTCACGCTCGATCTGCAGCGCGCGTTCGTCTTTTTCCACACCGTGGCGGTTGAAGACACGCACTTCCACGACCGTTCCGAAATCCCCCGGTGGCAGGCGCAGGGACGTGTCGCGCACATCCGATGCCTTTTCACCGAAAATGGCGCGCAGAAGCTTTTCTTCCGGCGTCATCGGGCTTTCGCCCTTGGGGGTGATCTTGCCCACGAGAATGTCCGCCGGCCCCACTTCGGCACCGATATAGACAATGCCCGCCTCGTCGAGGTTGCGCAGGGCTTCCTCGCCGACGTTCGGGATGTCGCGGGTGATCTCTTCCGGTCCAAGCTTGGTGTCGCGGGCGGCAACCTCGAATTCCTCGATATGGATCGACGTAAAGACGTCATCGCGCACGATCCGCTCGGAGATCAGGATCGAGTCTTCGTAGTTGTAGCCATTCCACGGCATGAACGCGACGACCACGTTCTTGCCAAGCGCCAGTTCGCCCATATCCGTGGACGGACCATCGGCCAGTACTTCGCCCTTGGTGACCGTATCGCCCACCTTCACCAGCGGTCGCTGGTTGATGCAGGTGTTCTGGTTCGAGCGCTGGAATTTGCGCAGCCGATAGATATCGACGCCCGGATCGCCGGGTTCGAGGTCTTCGGTGGCGCGCACAACGATCCGCTGAGCATCGACCTGATCGATGATGCCGGTGCGGCGCGCCATGATCGAGGCGCCGGAATCGCGGGCCACGACCTCTTCGATGCCGGTGCCGACAAGCGGGGCCTCGGCCTGAAGAAGCGGCACGGCCTGACGCTGCATGTTCGACCCCATGAGCGCGCGGTTGGCGTCGTCATTTTCCAGAAACGGGATGAGCGACGCCGCGACCGACACCAACTGTTTGGGCGAAACGTCAATAAGATCAACGTTTTCCGTCGGGGCAAGCGTATATTCACCCGCCTGACGGGTCGACACGAGATCGTTCTTGAACCTGCCCTTTTCATCGAGCTGCGCATTGGCCTGCGCCACGACGTGACGCATTTCCTCGGTGGCGGACATGTACTGCACTTCGTCCGTCACCTGCCCGTTTTCGACGCGGCGATACGGGGTTTCGATGAAGCCGTATTTGTTCACGCGTGCGAAGGTGGCAAGGCTGTTAATCAGGCCGATATTCGGGCCTTCCGGCGTTTCGATCGGGCACATCCGGCCATAGTGGGTCGGGTGCACGTCGCGCACCTCGAAGCCGGCGCGTTCGCGGGTCAGACCGCCCGGCCCAAGCGCCGAGAGACGCCGCTTGTGGGTCACTTCCGACAGCGGGTTGGTCTGGTCCATGAACTGCGACAGCTGCGACGAGCCGAAGAATTCGCGCACGGCGGCAGCCGCCGGTTTCGCGTTAATCAGGTCCTGCGGCATGACCGTGTCGATCTCGACGCTGGACATACGCTCTTTGATCGCGCGTTCCATCCGCAGAAGGCCAACGCGGTACTGGTTCTCCATCAATTCACCGACCGACCGGACCCGGCGGTTGCCAAGGTGGTCGATATCGTCGATGTCGCCACGCCCGTCGCGCAGGTCCACAAGTGCCTTGATGCAGGCCACGATGTCTTCGCGGCGCAGCGTGCGTACGGTGTCCTCGGCATCAAGTGCAAGACGCATGTTCATCTTCACGCGGCCAACGGCAGAGAGGTCATAACGCTCGCTGTCGAAGAAAAGCGTGTCGAAGAGCGCCGAGGCGGCGTCGACGGTGGGCGGCTCGCCCGGGCGCATCACGCGGTAGATGTCCATCAGCGCGGTTTCGCGGCCAAGGTTCTTGTCCGCGGCCATCGTGTTTCGCATGTAGGGGCCGACCGTGACATTATCGATGTCGAGGACCGGGATTTCGGTCACACCGGCATCCATCAGATCCTTGAGCGTGCCACCGGTGACTTCCCCGTCCTTGTCGGTTTCCCAGGTCAGTTCATCCCCGGCTTCGACATAGATTGCGCCGTTTTCTTCGTTGATGATGTCCTTGGACACGAACCGGCCGACGATCTGGTCGAAGGGCAGCAGAAGGTCGGTGACCTTGCCGTCGTCGATCAGCTTCTTGACGGCGCGCGGGGTGACCTTCTTGCCGGCTTCGGCGATCACATCGCCGGATTTGGCATCGACAAGGTCATAGGTCGGGCGGGTGCCGCGTACACGCTCGGGGAAGAACTTGGTAACCCAGCCCTTGTTCTTCTTCAGCTTGAAGGTGACCGTGTCGTAATACGCGTCCATGATCGCCTCTTGGTCGAGACCAAGGGCGTAAAGCAGCGTGGTGACAGGCAATTTGCGGCGGCGGTCGATGCGCGCGAAGACAAGGTCCTTGGCGTCGAACTCGAAATCCAGCCACGATCCGCGATAGGGAATGATGCGGCAGGCGAACAGAAGCTTGCCCGAGGCATGCGTCTTGCCCTTGTCGTGGTCGAAAAACACGCCCGGCGAGCGGTGCATCTGGCTGACGATCACACGCTCGGTCCCGTTCACGATGAACGTGCCGTTCGGCGTCATCAGGGGCATGTCGCCCATGAATACGTCTTGTTCCTTGATGTCCTTGACCGACTTGGCGCCGGTGTCTTCGTCGACATCGAACACGATCAGCCGCAGCGTGACCTTCAGCGGGGCGCTATAGGTCATGTCGCGTTGCTGACATTCCTCGACATCGTATTTCGGCTTCTCAAGTTCGTATTTCACGAACTCGAGCACAGCCGTTTCGTTGAAATCCTTGATCGGGAAAACCGACTGGAAGACGCCCTTGATGCCTTCGCCGTCAAGCGGCTCGGGCTGGTCGCCGGATTTCAGGAACAGGTCGTAGCTCGATTTCTGCACCTCGATGAGGTTCGGCATTTCCAGAACTTCGCGGATTTTGCCGTAGTATTTGCGGATACGTTTTTGGCCAAGGTAGGTCGACGCCATGTGATCTCTCACCTTTCAGTTCGCAGGTCGCATGCGCCGTTGGGCTCCGGCGATGCACCCGTGAAACAGGGGGACCCGATCCATACCTGGCTACCCTCCCACAGGTAGCCTCCCGACCGGGTCCGCACCTTAGGAAACGTCCTTGAAACAAGGGCCCTTCCTGAGACGCGGAAGGCCGGGCCCGGAAATTCCGGACCCAGCCAGTTCTGAAGCACCGCGGCAGATGCCGCGCGCTGATTACTTAAGCTCGACTTCGGCGCCAGCCGCTTCAAGCTTGCCTTTGATGTCCTCGGCCTCGGCTTTGTCGACGCCTTCCTTGACGGCTTTGCCACCGGCTTCGACCAGTTCCTTGGCTTCTTTCAGGCCAAGACCCGTGATCGCGCGGACTTCCTTGATGACGTTGATCTTCTGGGCGCCAGCGGCCTTGAGGATCACGTCGAATTCAGTCTGCTCTTCCGCAGCGGCGCCACCGGCGTCGCCACCAGCAGGACCGGCCATCATGACCGCGCCACCAGCGGCGGGTTCGATGCCGTATTCGTCCTTGAGGATGGTTTTCAGTTCCTGGGCTTCGAGAAGCGTGAGACCCACGATCTCTTCAGCAAGTTTCTTCAGATCAGCCATATTCACAGTTCCTTAAGATGTGTTCCAACGCGAGCGTTTCAACCCCACGCGGTCCAGACAAATTGCTTACGCGGCCTCGCCGCGCTCCTCGATGGTCGAGAGGATGCTTGCGATATTCGAAGCAGGCGCGCCAATGGCACCGGCAATGTTCGAAGCAGGCGCCCCAATGCAGCCCACGATCGAAGCAATAAGCTCTTCACGCGACGGCATCGCAGCGACGGCTTTCACACCGGCCGGATCAAGTGCCGTTTCACCCATCGCACCACCCAGAACCTCGAGTTTCGAGTTGTCCTTGGCGTACGCGTCCATGACCTTGGCCGCAGCCACAGGGTCTTCGGAATAGGCGAGAACGGTCATGCCCGTAAGCAGGTCACCGATCGAAGCATTCGGTTTTCCTTCAAGGGCGATCTTGGCGAGCTTGTTCTTGGCAACGCGTACGGACCCACCAGCGTCACGCATTCGCGCGCGCAGGTCCTGCATCTCGGCAACTGTCAGACCCGCGTAGTGGGCTACCACGACGACGCCAGAGCTTTCGAAGATCTGGCCGAGTTCCTCGACCACTTTCTCTTTCTGGGCTCTATCCACAGTTTCACTCCAATAAGGGGGCGAACCCCCGGCTCAGTTCTGGCGGGAAGATCCCGCCACTTCGGGTCCAAGTCAGGGTCCGAAAAACCAAGTCGCCCGAGGAAATCCCCGGAAGTGTGGTTCTCTACCCCATCTCAGGAAGGAATTATGCGACCAGCGGCCCCACCCTCCATCTCGGACAGGCCACGACGACAGAATCGGCGCGAACGCCAACCCGTGCGTAGTGGAGCGGTGCGCATACGATAGTTTGTGCCAAATACCAAGCCCGAATTTGGCTTTTTTTCGCGATGACGGGTGAACAGCCCAAAACTCGGGCAGAACCCAGCGTTGTAAGGGCGGATTATAGCCGTTACTCTGCCGAAAACAGCAAGAATGGCAGGGGCAAGAGGTGAGCGTTTACGGATATCTCAGGTTTTCCTATTTCGGGCGCAGCGATGCGCGGCTCAGCCGGAATGAGATGACGTTGGAAGACCGCTATGCCGCGCTCTATGCCCGCGACCGGATGGAGACACGGTTTCACCTATTCGAGAATATCTGCCTTCCCAGTCTTCGATTTCAGACCGATACGGACTTCAAGATCATGGTTCTGGCGTCCCACGTGATGCCCGAAGAATACAAGCGCCGGTTGGCCGCTCTGGTCGCGGATATTCCCCAGATCGAACTGGTCTATAGCGATGCAGAGCGCGTGCATCTGGCGTTCAACCCATGGCAGGCGGATCAAACGGCGGGAAATACCGAAAACACGGTGCATTTCCGGCTTGATGACGACGATGCCCTGAGCAGCGACATGATCGCGATTCTGCGGGGCCGCGCGGAACATGCGCAGATGGGCGAGATGCTGAGTTATCCCAATGGCCTCTACCTCGCCGCGCAGGATGGCGTGGCCTATCTCACCCGCAAGTTCGAGCCCTATAACGCGGTGGGCATGGCTTTCGTGAACCGGCCCGGGGAAATCCGCACACCCTATGACTGCGACCATACCGGGCATTTCCGCAATGTGCCCTCATCGCTCGACCCGCGCCCCCTCGCCTATCTGTATACCGCGCATCCGATGTCCGACACGCACCGCGCGCAGAAGCGGCAGATCCGGCGCGCGATCGACGAAGATCCGGAATACGACAGCGAACGGGGACAGCGGAAGATCCGCCGCGCGTTGCGCCGAAATTTCCCGGGGTTCAAGCCGGATAGGCTCAAAGAGATCATCCTGCACACGACCGCCATCCAGACCGATGAGCCTGCCCCCGTCTATCCCGGCGATCCGACCGCCGGTCAGACGGCCGCGGAATAGCGGCCCCGGGTCTTGGCGCGTCTCCCTGACTCATCCCGCGCCTCGCGGCGTGCCGGGTCCAAACGCGGAGGCGGTCCGACCGATCTTTCAAGCCTGCGCGCGCGGGTGGAAACCGCCGACCTCAAGGGCAGTCCGCCGCAGGTCACCGATCAGGCGCGACGACTGTTGCTGGCCTATCTCAGCACCGCAGAGGCACAATCCCTGCCCTATTCGAAACTCGCCCGCGCGCTGGCCAATGGTGAGGTGACGGCACAGATGGGCATGATCGCCCATGAAGAAGTGCTCAAGTCGCCGCCGGATGCCTATCGCGATGCCGCCTGTGCGTCGGGATGTGCCTTCTGCTGCATCCTGTCGGGCGAGGATGGCGGCACGATCACGGGCGCAGAGGCCGCGCGGATGCACGCCGCCCTCGCCCCGCTTGCCGGGCAGCCGGACGGACGCGACTGGCACGCCTTCGCCTGTCCGTCGCTCGACCCCGAAACCCGCACCTGCCGGGCCTATGACGCGCGCCCGATGATCTGCCGGTCGTTCTTTTCGACCGACGCGGCAGCCTGCGAAGAGAACGCGAATGGCGGCGAAGCCGACGGCGCGGCGGTGCTATCGTCGCATCTGATCTATCTGGCGATGCACGGGCTGATCCGCTTGGCACTGGCCGGGGTGATCAAGGTGCCGAGCTACAGCCTTGCACGGCTGGCGGCCGGCGCGTTCAGTGGGCATTCGCTGGAGC
>JABDPT010000123.1 GCA_013042605.1 Paracoccaceae bacterium | reverse complement strand
ACCGGGACGGTGCGCGAAGTCTGGCAAAAGGTAAAGGTACCGGGCCACGCCGAAGCGGTGCTTGAGGCGGTGAAAGCCCTGTGACCTCGCTGGCCGAGCGCGCGGTCGAGGTTTTGACCACGGCCGATGGGCGCGCGAAAACAGCGCTCTCGCGGGCCCATGCCGCCGAGTGGTTTGCGGCGCGCGCCGCCGGAGCCCCGCTGCCGGTCGGAACCGCATCGACGCCCCTGCACCCGTCCCGCCCCGCGCGGCCAGAGCTTTTGTCGCCCCGCGACGTACCCCGCCGCAAACCGGGAAGTCCGGCGGGTCGGATCGCGCTTTTGCACGCGGTCGCGCATATCGAACTGAACGCGGTCGACCTGCATTGGGACATCATTTCGCGCTTTTCCCATGTGCCGATGCCGCCCGGCTTTTATGACGACTGGGTCAAGGCCGCAGACGAGGAATCAAAGCATTTCAACCTGATGTGCGACTGCCTTGAAGCGGCGGGCAGCCATTACGGCGCGCTTCCCGCCCATGCCGGGATGTGGCGCGCCGCCGAAGACACCAAGGATGACCTTCTCGGCCGCCTCGCGATCGTGCCGATGGTGCTTGAAGCCCGAGGCCTTGATGTTACGCCCGGCATGATCGGTGTGTTCGAGAAGGCGGGCGATGACGGGGCCGTGGCCGCGCTCAGGACCATCTATGCCGAAGAGGTCGGGCATGTCGCCTATGGCTCCAAATGGTTCCACTTCCTTTGCGGGCGCGAAAACGCGGACCCCAGGGATGTTTTCCACGATCTTGTGCGCAAATACTTTCACGGCGGGCTGAAACCGCCCTTCAACGATGAAAAGCGCGCGGAAGCGGGGATTCCGCCCGACTTTTACTGGCCGCTGGTCGAAGGCGCGGGGTGATCGGCAATTATCCGCCAATAGACCGCCCGTCGTGACGTAAGTCTTGGCGATTTGGTCATAATTCTTGCCCAAACCTCGGCTAGAAGTTATGCACAAGGGCAATGACGCGCAGCGGGCAATGCGCGTTCTGACAAAAGTGGCAGGATCGCGGGACACCGGTTTGGCAAACAGACTTATCGACTTTCTTCACGCGCGCATCGAACGCGCCTTTCCTGAACAGCGTTTGTTTCTGCGGTCGGATGCCGAAACCCGGTATATCCGTCTGACGCCGACAACACAGTTCGTCGCCCTTTCGGGCAGTGCGATCGTCGTCGGCTGGACGATCATCGCGTCGGCGGTGCTGCTAATGTCCAGCCTTGGCGCAGGCAACTTGCGCGAACAGGCGATGCGCGAGCAGATGCTTTATGAAACCCGCCTCAATGCCTTGTCGGACGAACGCGACGCCCGCGCCGAGGAAGCGATTGCCGCGCATGACCGTTTCTCGCTGGCGCTGGCCGAGGTTTCGCAGATGCAGGCGCGCCTTCTGGCATCGGAAGAACGGCGCAAGGAACTTGAAAAAGGCATCTCGGCCCTTCAGGCGACCCTGCGCACGGCGATCCTTGAACGCGATGCGCTGTCCGAACAGGCAGAGCGTTTGGCCGCCGATCTTGAGGCCAGCGAACAAGCGCTTGACCCGGATGTGGCGGAACTCGCCAATCTGGGGGCAACGGTCGATTACCTTGCCGAGGCTTTGACCGGCACTGCCGCCGCCCGCGACGAGATTGTCGCCGAAACGCGGGATGTGATGGCACAGATCGACGCGCTCGAGCTTGAGCGTGAATTGATGGAAGAACGCAATGACCGGATCTTCCAGCAGCTTGAAGAAGCGGTCAGCATTTCGCTTGAACCGCTTGACGATATGTTCCGCGCGGCGGGTCTTCCCGCCGACAGCATCATCGAAACCGTGCGCCGCGGGTATTCGGGTCAGGGTGGCCCGCTGACACCGCTGTCATTTTCGACCAAGGGGGAACCCGACGATGCCGACACGACCCGCGCCAACCAGATCTTGGAACGGCTCGACGTGCTGAACCTTTACCGGATTGCCGCGCAGAAGACGCCTTTCGCCGAACCGGTCAAAGGCGCGTTTCGCTATACCAGCGGCTTCGGTCATCGCAATGACCCGAAGACCGGCGGACGGCGCATGCATAACGGATCGGACTTCGCGGCATCCTACGGAACGCCAATCTATGCGACCGCCGATGGGGTCGTGGTCAAGGCCGGCTGGTCCTCTGGTTACGGACGTCTCGTGACCATAAAACACGAATTCGGGATAGAGACCCGATACGCGCATCTGGCGAAAATCCGCGTCGGGGTGGGTGAAAGGGTCTCGCGCGGGGACCGGATCGGTGATATGGGGAACTCCGGACGGTCAACCGGCACACACCTCCACTATGAAGTGCGGATTGGCGGAAATCCCGTGAACCCTATGAAATACATCAAGGCAGCAAGAGATGTTTTCTAAAAGCAGAGTGAATGAACCCGGTGCCCCCCAACCAAGCGCGCCGGAAACCCCAAAGGCTCCGGAGTCCATGAATACAAAACCTACATCCGACTTTACCCCCTCCGCCCCAAAGGAAAAAGCGCCGGCATCGGTGCTGTCCTCTGATCTGACGATCAAGGGCAACCTCAAGACCGCCGGCGACGTTCAGATCGAAGGCACGGTCGAGGGCGATATTCGCGCCCATCTTCTGACAGTCGGCGAAACCGCCACGGTCAAGGGTGAGTGCATGGCCGATGACGTCATCGTCAATGGCCGGGTGATTGGTCGTGTTCGCGGGCTCAAGGTACGCCTGACAGCGACGGCCCGTGTCGAAGGCGACATCGTGCACAAGACGATCGCGATCGAAAGCGGTGCGCATTTCGAAGGTTCGGTACAGCGGCAGGAAGACCCGCTTTCCAGCGGTGGCATGGCCAAGCCCGCACCGAAGCCTGCGCCGACGACGACCTCGGCGGCTGGTGACAAAGACTGATCCCGGGCCGATCATGACAAGCACTGAAACGCCGCGCTCTGTCGCGGCGTTTCCTTTTGACGAAGAGTTTTGCGCGGCAAAGGCCCGCAAACGGGTCTTATTCGCCGCCATCCTCGCCTCGGCCCTCGGCTTCATCGACGGCACCATCGTCGCCATCGCGATGCCCGCCATCCGCGACGGTTTGGACGCGACGCTCACGCAGGCCCAATGGATCAACAACGCCTATATGCTGCCCCTCGCGGCGCTGATCCTTGCAGGCGGCGCGCTTGGCGACCGGTTCGGGCTGGCCCGCGTCTTCACCTTCGGCATCGGGCTTTTCATCGCGGCCTCGCTGATCAGCGCCCTTGCCCCAACTGCCGAGATCCTGATCGCCGCCCGCGCTCTCAAAGGCATGGGCGCGGCGATGATGGTGCCGGGATCGCTGGCCCTGATCTATCGCGCCTATCCGACGGATCAACGTGGCCAGGCCATCGGCATCTGGGCCTCGGCGTCGGCAATGACGACGGCGCTTGGGCCGGTATTGGGCGGCATTTTCATCACGCTTGCCGGACCCGAGACATGGCGCTGGCTTTTCGCGATCAACCTGCCGCTGGGGCTTCTCGCGATATGGGCGCTGCGCGGTGCAGTGAACGAAGACCGCAGCGACCCCGACAAGGGCGTCGACATCACCGGCGCGGTGCTCGCCACGGCGGGACTTGGGCTGGCCGCATGGGTTCTGACCGGATTGACCGAGGCCGACGGCGGGCCGGACCCGGTTCTGTTCGGCGGGCTGGCGGTCGTTCTGATCGCGGCGTTTCTTGTCTGGGAACGGGTCAGCGCGCATCCGATGATGCCGCTAAGCCTTTTTGCCGACCGTAGTTTCAGCGCGGCGAACCTTGCCACCTTCTGCCTTTACTTCGCGCTGTCTGCGGTTCTCTTCTTTTTGCCGATGACCGTGATCTCTGGCTGGGGCGTGAGCGAGGCCGAGGCGTCGGCGGCGTTCATCCCGCTGACGGTGGCGATCACGCTGCTTTCCACCCTCTCGGGCCGATGGGCGGACCGGTATGGCCCCGGGCG
>JABDPT010000087.1 GCA_013042605.1 Paracoccaceae bacterium | reverse complement strand
TCACACCCCCACACCCCCGTGGGATATTTCGGGCCAGAAGAAGCGGGAAGGGGCGGCGCATGGTGCGGCGGGCGATGGCATATCAGACAAGCGGCGGGCGCGGGCGATGATCCCGGTGCGCGAATATGCCGGGCGGCGCGTGGCCGTGCTGGGCCTTGGACGCAGCGGCCTTTCGGCGGCGCGGGCGCTGGCGGCGGGCGGCGCGGTGCCGGTCTGTTGGGATGACGGCGCAGAAGCGCGGGACCGGGCCGGGGCCGAAGGGTTCGAGCTTGCCGATCTGGGGCGGCTCGGGGACTGGGGCGGCATCGCCGCGCTGATCGTGTCCCCCGGCATCCCGCATCTCTATCCGGCCCCGCACCCGGTGGTCGCCGCCGCCTTGGATGCCGGCGTGCCGGTCGACAATGATATCGGCCTCTTCTTCCGGGCGCTGGCCACCGCCGACTGGGAGCGGTTCGACACCCCGCCGCGCGTGGTCGCGGTCACCGGCTCGAACGGGAAATCGACGGTCTCGGCGCTTTTGCACCATATCCTGACGATGGCGGGCAAGGACGCGCAGCTTGGCGGCAACATCGGGCGCGGCGTGCTTGACCTCGATCCGCCCGGCGATGGCGGGGTGATCGTGCTGGAACTGTCGTCCTATCAGACCGAACTGGCGCACGCGCTGACGCCGGATATTGCGGTGTTCACCAATCTCACCCCCGATCATCTGGATCGCCATGGCGGCATGGGCGGCTATTTCGCCGCCAAGCGCCGGCTCTTCGCCGAGGGTGGGCCGGATCGCGCCATCATCGGCGTCGATGAGCCCGAGGGCCGGATGCTGGCGGGGCAGATCGCCGAGGGGCGCGGCGATGACCGGGTGATCCGGGTGTCGTCGGGGCAGAAGCTGTCGCAACAGGGCTGGGCCGTGTTCGCGCGCAAAGGGCAGTTGGCCGAATGGCGGCAGGGGCGGCAGGTGGCATCGGTCGATCTGCGCGGCATTCGCGGGCTTTCGGGCGCGCATAACCACCAGAACGCCTGTGCGGCCTTTGCGGCGGCGCGCGCGCTGGGTTTGGCCCCGCGCCTCATCGGCGATGCGCTTGAGACCTTCGAGGGGTTGCCGCATCGCAGCCAGGTCGTGGCCGAAAAGGACGGCGTGTTTTATGTCAATGACAGCAAGGCCACCAATGCAGCAAGTGCGGCACAAGCGCTTGCCGCCTTCGAGCGTATTCGCTGGATCATGGGCGGCCAGATGAAAGAGGGCGGGCTGGGCGCGCTCGATGGTGCGCTGGCCCATGTCTGCAAAGCCTATGTCATCGGGCGCAGTGCGGGCGAAACCGCATTGATGCTGGGTGAAGTCCCGCACGAGGTCTGCACCACCATGCAAACCGCAGTGGCCCGCGCGGCCGCCGAGGCCGAGCCGGGGGAAACGGTGCTTCTGGCCCCGGCAGGTGCAAGTTTCGACCAGTATGATAACTTCGAACAGCGCGGAGAGGATTTCATGGCGCAGGTGCGGGCGGTCGTGGGCTGAGGAGGGCCTGCCATGGCAGAGACGGACACATCCGGCGATGCGGCGCATTGGGAAGCGGTCTATGGCGCAAGGACGGAAACGGCGCTGACCTGGTACGAGGCCGAGGCGGCGCTGTCGCTTGACCTGATCAAGACCCATGCGGCGCTGGATGCGGCGATCATCGATGTGGGCGGCGGCGCGTCCCGCCTTGTCGATGGGCTGATCGCGGCGGGATTTGACGACATCACGGTTCTGGACCTGTCGAACGCGGCGCTGGAGACGAGCCGGCGGCGGATTGGCGAGAAATCCGGCGATGTCACCTGGCACGCGGTCGATATTCGCGAATGGCAGCCGCCCCGGGCCTTTGATCTTTGGCATGATCGGGCGGTGTTTCACTTTCTGACCCGCGACGCGGACCGCGCGGCCTATCTGCACCGCGCCCAAGGGGCGATTGCACCGGGCGGGGTCGCGATCATCATGAGTTTCGCACTGGACGGGCCCGAGATGTGTTCGGGCCTGCCGGTGCAGCGGTACTCCCCCGAAACCCTGCGCGATGAGATCGATCGGCACGCCCCGGGGGCCTTCGACCTGATCGATCAGCGCGCGCATACCCATGTCACGCCGATGGGGCGGGAACAGCGGTTTCAGGTGTCGGTCTTCCGGCGGCGCTGAGCCCGTGGGTCAAAGGGTCAGCGCGTCGGCGGTTTCCTTGAGGATGCGGGCGCTTTCGGCCAATGCCGCGTGTTCGCCGTCATCAAGCTCGGGGAAGAGGTCGGCGATGACGCCGTCGCGCCCGACCACGCGCGGGACAGACAGCGCGACATCGCGGTAGCCCTCGACTTCGGGCGTTCTGATCGAGACTGACAGGACGGCCTGTTCGTTGCGGGCAATGGCGCGCACGATCCGCGCGAGCCCCGCGCCGATGCCGTACCAGGTGCCGCCCTTGCCTTCGATGATCGTATAGGCCGCGCGACGCACGCCGGTATCGATGCGGGCGCGCACGTCACCGGTGATCGCGGCACCGACCTGCGCGGCGAAGGAGTTGAGCGCCACCGATCCCGCGCGCACCGCCGACCAGGCCAGCACTTCGCTGTCGCCATGTTCGCCCATCACATAGGCATGGACCGATTGCGGTGCGATGCCCAGATGCTGGCCCAGAAGCCAGCGAAACCGCGCGGTATCAAGGATCGTGCCCGACCCGATCACCCGGGCCGGGGGCAGGCCGGAAAGCCGCGTGGCGATATCGGTCATGATGTCCACCGGGTTCGACGCGACAAGCAGGATCGCATCGGGGGCCACCCGGCGCACTTCACCCACGACGGTGCGAAAGACCTCGGCGTTGCGACCCAAAAGCTCCAGCCGCGTCTCGCCGGGTTTTTGCGACACGCCTGCGGCAAGGATCACCACGTTCGCCCCCGCCATCGCGTCGTAATCCCCCGCATCGACCTGGGTTGACGAGGCAAAGGGAACGGCGTGGGCGATATCCTCGGCCTGCGCGCGGGCCATTTTCTCATCCCGGTCGACAAGCACGATCCGCAAGACGGTGCCCGAAAGCGCCAGCGCATAGGCCGCGGCACTTCCCACCATTCCCGCGCCGACAATTCCAACCTGCATGACCGTCACCCCGAATGCTGCACCTGCGAAGTTCTAGCAGTACGGTGCCGCGCGCCCATGCGGCGAACTGACGTCAGCTTGTGTCGCGTGCCAGCACGCGCAGGCGCGACAACAGCTCATCGGTATCAAGATAACAGCCTTCGAGCCTTCGGTTGCCCTTGCCCTGCACGAATGCATCGCGGCCATGCAGGATGCGCCGGTTGTCGAAGATCACCAGATCGCCAGGTGCGAAGGGCGTGCGGCAGACAAAGCGGTCGTCGGCGGCCAGTCGGCCGAAAAGCCGGACGGCGCGATAGGCGCGTTCGACCTCTGATGCGGGCATGTCCGGCTCTGCGCGCAGAAAGGCGGTGAAGCGGATTTCCGAGATCGCGCCGTCCGGTCGCAGCACGACGATCGGCCCGGTCGAGCGGTAATCACTGTCGCGGTGGCGGTTCGAGAAAACCCAGGACAGGCGGGTCAGCGCGTCATAGGCATCGGCATCCGTGTCGCGGAGATATTCGGCCAGGCGGAAGCCGTCGACCATGGTGCTCGCGCCGCCGTCGCACCCGTTTTCGCGGCAATGGAGAAGCTGCAATCCCGGCTGAACCTCGCGCGAGGCAAGGTCGGTATGCGCGCCCAGCCCGGCCGAGGTATAGGCGTTGCTATCGGGGTTGGGTTTGGTTTCGACAAAGAAGGAATACCCGAAGTTCGACCCGCGAATGGTGCCGATCCGTTTGGCGATCTCGACCACGGTTCCCTGGTCGGTGGGCAGGCCGCGCAGGCGGGCAAAGCCATATCCGTATAGCGCCGTCAGCCAGTCGCGCAGTGCCGTGTCGTCGGTCAGGACAGGCGGGCCGTCGAAGCTGGGCGGTTCGGGCATGTCCGAGCTGTCCCAGGTCGTGCGCGCGGGCAGACCGGCGTCAGGGTGCCAGCGGCCTTCGGCCGTGCCGCGCAACCATCCGGCATCATGGCGGCTGATATGGCCATCGGGCCGCCAATGCAGGTGGACACCGCCCGCGTCATGGTCGGCCCTGTCCAGTCCAAGGTCTTCGGGCAAATCCTCGGTCTGCACGTCGCGTTCGCGGGTGACCGGGTTGATGACGCCCGACCGCACCTCGTTTTCGCGCAGCCAGAACCGGTTGAATTGCCCCTCAAGCCCGTCCGCCCAGGTCACGGTCAGCATCGTGGGCGACACCGCCAGCCGCGTGATCGCGGGGCCTTTCGGGTGACGCACGAAATCCGGCGACAGGGGCGGCGCGCTGTCCGCG
Organism: Paracoccaceae bacterium; assembly: GCA_013042605.1. Taxonomy (GTDB): domain Bacteria; phylum Pseudomonadota; class Alphaproteobacteria; order Rhodobacterales; family Rhodobacteraceae; genus JABDPT01. Next base: position 14,141 of record JABDPT010000087.1, on the reverse strand, counting down.
AGGCGTGGGTCGGTCATTCTTGCCCTCCCTAAAGGCGTGTCCGGCCATGTCCGCACGGGTGCGGCCCCGGGTCTTTCCCGTTTTCGAAGGGATGGCGTCGTTTTCGGGCTTTCGCGGCCCCCAAAGGCCAGCTTTTGCTGGCCTTGCCAGCCCCGATTCGCTAGACTTGCCGTCAGACCCGGACAACGGGCGGAACGAGGCGAATATCAGGCGGTATTCATGACGGAAATGGTCCATGGCTCGATCCCCGCGCGGGATGGCGAGCCGGTACTCCCGCGGTGGTGGCGAACGGTTGATCGCTGGTCGCTGTCCTGTGCGCTTTTGCTTTTCTCGATCGGATTGCTTCTGGGGCTGGCCGCGTCGCCGCCCTTGGCCGCTCGCAATGGCTTTGAGCCGTTTCACTATGTCGAACGGCAGGCGTTGTTCGGCTCGATGGCGCTTGTGGCGATGATCATCACCTCGATGATGCCGCCCCAACTGGTGCGCCGCCTCGCGGTCGTGGGCTTTGCCGCTGCGTTTCTCGCACTGGCCTTCCTGCCCTTCTTCGGCACCGATTTCGGCAAGGGCGCGACGCGCTGGTATTCGCTGGGCTTCGGCAGCGCTCAACCCTCGGAGTTTCTCAAGCCCGGCTTCATCGTGGTGACCGCATGGCTGATCGCGGCCAGCCAGGATCTTGGCGGGCCGCCGGGCAAGCGCGCGTCACTGGCGCTGGCGGTGATCATCTGCGGCCTTCTGGCGATGCAACCCGATTTCGGACAGGCCGCGCTTGTGCTTTTTGCCTGGGGCGTGATGTATTTCGTGGCCGGGGCGCCGTTTCTGTTGCTCACCGCGATTGCGATGCTGGTGCTGGTCGTCGGGGCATTCGCCTATAACAACTCCGACCATTTCGCCCGCCGCATCGACGGATTCCTGAGCGCCGAGGTCGACCCCACCACCCAGCTTGGCTATGCCGCCGGGGCCATTCGCGAGGGTGGGTTTCTGGGTGTCGGCGTGGGCGAGGGGCAGGTGAAGTGGTCGCTGCCGGACGCGCATACCGATTTCATCATCGCCGTCGCGGCCGAGGAATACGGGCTGATCCTTGTCCTGCTCATCATCGGGCTTTTCGCCACCATCGTTTTGCGCTCGCTGATCCGCCTGATGCGCGAGCGTGACCCGTTCATCCGCCTTGCCGGGGCAGGGCTGGCCTGCACCTTCGGTATCCAGGCGATGATCAACATCTCGGTCGCCGTGCGCCTTCTGCCCGCCAAGGGCATGACATTGCCCTTCGTGAGCTATGGCGGGTCGTCGCTGATCGCGGCCGGCATCATGCTGGGCATCCTGCTGGCCTTCACGCGGACCCGGCCGCAGGGCGAGATTGGCGACATCCTGACCGGGCGCGGGCGCTGATGGTCGCGCCTTTGGCCGTGATTGCCGCGGGCGGCACCGGCGGGCACATGTTTCCCGCCCAGGCGCTGTCCGAGGCGCTTTTGGACAAGGGCTGGCGCGTGCGCCTTTCGACCGATGCGCGCGGGGCGCGCTATACCGGCGCCTTCCCGAACGCGGTCGAGATCGTGCAGGTCGCTTCGGCCACCTTCGCCCGGGGCGGCGCACTGGCGAAACTGGCGGTTCCGTTGCGCATCCTCGCCGGGGTGGCGGGCGCAACCGTGCAGATGCTGAAGGACCGCCCTGCAATCGTCGTCGGCTTTGGCGGATATCCCACGATCCCGGCGCTGTCGGCGGCATGGGTGCTGCGCATCCCCCGCGTGATCCACGAAGCGAACGGGGCCATGGGCCGGGTCAACGCGGTTTTCGCCAAGCGGGTCACGAAGGTCGCTTGCGGCGTCTGGCCCACGACGCTTCCCGCCGGGGCTGACGCGGTGCATGTCGGCAATCCGGTGCGCGGGGCCATCGCGGCATTTGCCGCTGCGCCCTACGTCCCGCCCGGCGACGGCGACCTTTCGGTGCTTGTCATCGGTGGCAGTCAGGGCGCGCGCATCCTGTCGGACGTGGTCCCCCATGCGCTGGCCGCGTTGCCCGACGACCTGCGTCCCCGCCTGCTCGTCGCCCATCAGGCGCGCGGCGAAGACGAAGACCGCGTGCGCAGCTTTTACGCCGAACACGGGCTCACCGCCGAGGTCGCGCCCTTCTTCGACGATGTCCCGCGCCGCATGGCCGACGCCCAGCTCGTGATCTCCCGCGCCGGGGCCTCGTCGCTGGCCGATCTTGGCGTCATCGGGCGGCCCGCGATCCTGATCCCCTATGCCGCCGCCACCGGCGACCACCAGACCGCCAACGCCCGCGGCATGGTCGAGGCGGGCGGCGCGCTAATGATCCCTGAATCCGAGCTTGCGCCCGACCCGCTCTCGCGCGATATCGCGCGCATTCTGACCACCCCGACGCAAGCCGAGGCGATGGCCCGCGCCGCCCTCTCGGTCGGATTGCCCGACGCCACGGACCGGCTTTTGGCATTGATCGAAGACCTGAAAGGATAACCGCCCCATGAACGCCGCCGCCGCCACCAAGCTGCCCACCGAAATGGGTGCGATCCACTTCGTGGGCATCGGCGGGATCGGCATGTCGGGAATTGCCGAGGTGCTGCTCAATCACGGCTATACCGTGCAGGGGTCGGACCTGAAGGCGTCGAAGATCACCGACCGGCTGAAACGGCTGGGGGCGACGATCTTCGAAGGCCAGCGCGCCGAGAACCTCGAACATGCCGAGGTCGTCGTCATCTCTTCCGCCATCAAACGCGGCAATCCCGAGCTTGACGCGGCGCGGTCGCTTGGCCTACCGGTCGTGCGCCGGGCCGAGATGCTGGCCGAGCTCATGCGCCTGAAATCCAACATCGCCGTGGCGGGCACGCATGGCAAGACGACCACGACCACCCTGGTTGCGACCCTGCTCGATGCCGGGGGGATTGACCCCACCGTGATCAATGGCGGGATCATTCATGCCTATGGCTCGAACGCGCGGATGGGGCAGGGCGAGTGGATGGTGGTCGAGGCCGATGAAAGCGACGGCACCTTCAATCGCCTGCCCGCGACCATCGCCATCGTCACCAATATCGACCCCGAGCATATGGAGCATTGGGGCACGATCGAGAACCTGCGCCAGGGCTTCACCGATTTCGTGTCGAACATCCCGTTCTACGGGCTGGCGATCCTTTGCACCGATCACCCGGAAGTGCAGGCGCTTGTCGGGCGCGTCACCGACCGCCGCGTGGTGACCTTCGGCTTCAACGCACAGGCGGATGTGCGGGCGGTCAACCTGCGCTATGAGAACGGCGAGGCGCGGTTCGACATTGCGCTCGCCGCCGATGAGATGGTGATCGAGGATTGCACCCTGCCGATGCCGGGCGATCACAACGTCTCGAACGCGCTCGCCGCCGTCGCGGTCGCGCGGCACCTGGGCCTGAAGGGCGAGGAAATTCGCAGCGCGCTGGCCGGGTTCGCGGGTGTGAACCGCCGCTTCACCAAGGTGGCCGAGGTGGGTGGCGTGACCATCATCGACGATTACGGCCACCACCCTGTCGAAATAGCCGCCGTGCTGCGCGCGGCGCGGCAGGCAGTGGGCGACCGGCCCGATGCGCGCGTCATCGCGGTGCATCAGCCGCACCGCTATTCGCGCCTCTCGGGCCTTTTCGAAGACTTCTGCGCCTGTTTCAACGACGCCGATGTCGTGGGTATATCCGAGGTGTTTGCCGCGGGCGAAGACCCGATCCCCGGCGCGTCCCGCGACGATCTTGTGGCGGGTCTCGTCCGCCATGGCCATCGCCATGCCGTGGCGATCGAGCAAGAGGATGACCTTGAGGCGTTGGTGCGGGCCGAGGCACGGCCAGGCGATTACGTGGTCTGTCTTGGCGCGGGTACGATCTCGACCTGGGCGCATAACCTGCCCGACCGGCTGACGGCGAAAAGCGGATAGGGTGCGGGCGTGAACGGTCTTCTGATCCTTGCGATACTCTGGGTGCTGGCCTCGGCTGTCGTGGCCATGTTGCCGATGCGCCTGCAATACGCGCCGGGGCTTGCGCTCTTGCTGGCCGCGCCGGTCCTGATCGTGCTGATCGGGCGCGAGTTCGGGGCGCTCTACGCCATCGTGGCCGGGCTTGCCTTCCTGTCGATGTTCCGCCATCCGATCCGCTATCTGACCCGCCGCGCGCTGGGCCTGCCGGTCCGCCGCCCGGAGGACCCGCCGGAGACCCCGCAATGAGCTGGCCCATGATCGCCGCCTTCTGCTGGTTTATCGCCGCCAACGTGATCGCGATGTTCCCCTCGAAACGTCACCACTGGCCCGCGGCCTATGGGCTGATCGCGGTTGGCACGCCGATCCTGTTCTGGATTTACGTCGAAGAGGGGGGCTTGGTCGCCGCCGTCAGTTTCCTCGCCGCCGCGTCGATCCTGCGCTGGCCGGTGCGGTATCTCTGGCGGTGGATCAAGGCCCGCTTCGGCGGTCAGAGCACGTCCTGACATGCCTATATGGGTTGAGGGACTTCTGCTTCTGGTCTGCGTTTCCGGTGCATTGGCGGCACCGCTGATCGCCGCCTTCGCCGCTTGGTATCGCCGTCCCAGACGGCTCTTTTGGGCGTTTGGCGTGTTGCTCGCAACGGGCCTCGCACTCACTGCTTTGTTCCAGATGGCCGTGTCGGTTGGCTGGATGACCACGGACACCGGGATGGAGGCGATCGGCCTTATCATCGCTTGGGCCATCCTCGGCGCCAGCGCGGTCTTCAGTCTCGCCATCTACTGCGCATATGCTTTGGTCCGGAGATGGATCCCATGAGACAGCTCCCACCCGTCCGCGGGACCCTCACCCCCAACCGCCCGCTCGCCGACCTCACCTGGCTTCGCGTCGGCGGCCCTGCTGACTGGCTTTTTCAGCCGGCCGATGTCGACGACCTCACTACCTTCCTGCGGGATCTCGACCCGGATCTGCCGGTCTTTCCCATGGGCGTTGGATCGAACCTGATCGTACGGGACGGGGGCCTGCACGCGGTCGTCATCCGGCTGGGGCGCGGGTTCAACGGGATATCGGTCGATGGCACCCGGGTCACCGCCGGGGCCGCCGCCCTTGATGCCCATGTCGCCCGCAAGGCCGCCGAGGCGGGGCTCGATCTTACCTTCCTGCGCACGATCCCGGGCTCCATCGGCGGTGCGGTGCGGATGAATGCCGGGTGCTATGGGTCCTATGTCGCCGATCACCTCGTGCAGGCGACGGTGGTCGACCGTCAGGGCGTCTTGCGCACCCTGAAACCCGAAGACCTCGACTTTGCGTACCGTCAGACCAGCCTGCCGCCTGATCACATCATCACCAAGGCAGTGTTCGAGGCTGAAACCGGCGACCCCGCCGCGCTTGTCGCCAAGATGGAAGACCAACTGGCCCGCCGCGACGAAAGCCAGCCCACGAAGGACCGTACCGCAGGCTCCACCTTCCGCAACCCGGTCGGATATTCGAGCACCGGGCAGGCCGACGACACCCACGATCTGAAAGCCTGGAAGGTCATCGACGAGGCCGGATTGCGCGGCGCGACGCTGGGCGGGGCGCAGATGAACCCCAAGCATCCGAACTTCCTGACCAATACCGGGAACGCGACGGCCGCCGAACTAGAGGCGCTGGGCGAAAAGGTGCGCGAAAAGGTGTTCCAAACCCACGGAATCAGGTTAGAGTGGGAGATCATGAGGGTTGGCGAACCAATCCCGGACTGAGGCAGTCCTATCAAACGATAAAACAAGGCCGATCTTACGGTCCGATGAAAGAAGTGGCGGGTATGTCGAGCAGGGCATCCCAAAAGGTGGCGGTCCTCATGGGCGGGCCCTCGGCAGAGCGCGAGGTCTCGCTTTCCACGGGTCGCGAATGCGCCGCCGCCTTGCGGGCGACAGGATATGATGTGGTGGAACTGGACGCGGGTCCGGACCTGTGCGCACGCCTGATCGAAACGTCCCCCGATATCGTCTTCAACGCGCTGCATGGGCGCTGGGGCGAAGACGGCTGCGTGCAGGGGATGCTCGAATGGATGCGTTTGCCCTATACGCATTCGGGCGTGCTGGCCTCGGCGCTGGCGATGGACAAGGAACGTTCCAAAGCCGCCTATCGCAGTGCGGGCCTTCCGGTGGTCGAAAGCCGACTGGCCTGCAAGGCAGAGATTTCGGCGCGGCATGTGATCGAACCGCCCTATGTCGTGAAACCCAATAACGAAGGCTCCTCGGTCGGCATCTATATCGTGCACGAAGGGGCAAATGGCCCGCCGCAGATCGCCGAAGACCTGCCGGATGTCCTGATGGTCGAGACCTTCGTGCCGGGGCGCGAACTCACGACGACCGTCATGGGCGACCGCGCGCTGGGCGTCACCGATATCCTCACCGATGGCTGGTATGACTACGAGGCGAAGTATGCGCCCGGCGGGTCGCGCCATGTCATTCCGGCCGAGATCCCCGATGAGATCACCGAAGCCTGCCTTGACTATGCCCTGCGCGCGCATCGCGTGCTGGGCTGCCGGGGCGTGTCGCGCACCGATTTCCGCTGGGACGAGACGCGCGGGCTTGATGGGCTGATCCTGCTTGAAACCAATACCCAGCCGGGTATGACACCCACGTCGCTGGTCCCCGAACAGGCCGCGCATATCGGCATGGATTTCCCGACGCTCTGCCGTTGGATCGCGGAGGATGCGTCATGCGATCGTTAAGCCGCCTGCGCGACCCCGCGCCCTCCCGGTCCGCCTACAAGATGCAGCGGCTGATGCTGACGCCGATGTTCCGGTTCTTCCTGCGGATCGGCTTGCCGGTGGGCAGCGTCCTGATCGCCGTCGCGATCTATTTCGGCGATGCCGACCGGCGCGAGGCGCTGGTGTCCGGCGTGGCCGACATCCGCCGCCAGATCGAGGAACGGCCCGAATTCATGGTCAATCTCATGGCCATCGAAGGCGCGTCCGCCGAAGTGGCCGAGGATATTCGCGAGATCGTGCCGATCGATTTCCCGGTCAGTTCCTTCGACCTTGACCTCGAACAAATCCGCCTGCGCGCCGAAGAGATTGACGCGGTGGCCGGTGCGGGCGTGCGCGTGCGCGCCGGTGGTGTGCTTGAGATCGAGGTGAAGGAACGCCAGCCGGCCGTCGTCTGGCGTGCGCGCGACGGGCTTGAGCTTCTCGATGCAGGCGGGCACCGCGTGGCCGCCCTGGCGTACCGGGCCGACCGCCCCGACCTGCCGCTTCTGGCCGGGGCCGGGGCCCATAAGGCGGTGGGCGAGGCGCTGTCGCTTCTGGCGGTGTCCGAGCCTTTGGCCCCGCGCATCCGGGGGCTTTTGCGGGTGGGCGAGCGGCGGTGGGATGTCGTGCTCGATCGCGGCCAGCGCATTCTTCTGCCCGAAACCGACCCAGGCCCCGCGCTTGAACGGGTGATCGCCCTCGATCAGGCGCGCAACCTGCTCGCCCGGGATCTGGCCGTGGTCGACATGCGCAACCCCGAGCGTCCGACGCTGCGCATGAACCAGACCGCGGCCGAAACCTTCCGCGACAGCAAGTTTCAGGACATGACCACGAAGATGAGTGACCGATGACCGACCTTTACCAAAGACAACGGGCCATGCGGGCCATGCGCAGCGCCGCCATTCAGCGCGGTGTCGTTGCGATCCTCGATATCGGATCGTCCAAGGTTGCCTGTCTGATCCTGCGGTTCGACGGGCCCGACAGGCTGACGGAAACCGACGGGATCGGGTCCCTTGCCGGGCAGTCGTCCTTCCGCGTCATCGGTGCCGCCACGACCCGGTCGCGCGGGGTCCGTCTGGGCGAGATCGATGCCATGGCCGAAACCGAACGCGCGATCCGCACCGCCGTGCAAGCCGCGCAGAAGATGGCGCTGGTCCGTGTGGATCACGCGATCGCCTGTATCTCGGGCGGCGCGCCCCGGTCTTACGGTTTGGCCGGACAGATCGAGATTGATGATGCGCCCGTTTCGGAAATGGATGTCGCACGGGTGCTGGCCGCCTGCGATGTGCCCGATTACGGCGATGCGCGCGAGATCCTGCATGCCCAGCCGGTGAACTTCGCGTTGGATCATCGCACGGGGCTTGGCGACCCGCGCGGCCAGATCGGCCAGCGGCTGGCCTGTGACATGCACATGCTGACCATCGACAGCGCGCTGATCCAGAACCTGCTTTACTGCATCAAGCGCTGCGACCTTGAACTGGCGGGCGTCGCGTCGTCGGCCTATGCGTCGGGCATCGCCAGCCTTGTCGAGGATGAACAGGAACTGGGCAGCGCCTGCGTCGATATGGGCGGCGGCGCGACCGGCGTGTCGATCTTCATGAAAAAGCACATGATCTATGCCGATACCGTGCGGCTTGGCGGCGATCACGTGTCGATGGATATCTCCAAGGGCCTGCAGATCCCGCTGAACACGGCCGAACGGATCAAGACCTTCCACGGCGGCGTCGTGGCGACCGGCATGGATGACCGCGACATGATCGAACTGGGCGGGCAGACCGGCGATTGGGACCATGACCGACGGTCGGTCAGCCGGGCCGAACTGATCGGGATCATCCGGCCCCGGGTCGAAGAGCTTCTCGAAGACGTGCGCACGCGGCTCGATGCGGCCGGGTTCGAGCATCTGCCAAGCCAGCAGATCGTGCTCACCGGTGGCGCCAGCCAGATGCCCGGACTGGATGTTCTGGCCCCCAAGATCCTCGGACAACAGGTGAGAATCGGGCGGCCCTTGCGCGTGCAGGGATTGCCCCAGGCGGTCACCGGACCAGCTTTTTCAAGCGCGGTAGGGTTGTGTCTTTTTGCTGCACACCCGCAAGACGAGTGGTGGGATTTCGAGATTCCGACCGACCGGCACGCCGGTAAGTCGCTGCGGCGTGCGGTAAAATGGTTTAAAGACAATTGGTAACCACAACATGTTCACGTACAGGCAATATCCCGTTAGTGAGCCACAATTTCGCCCCAGATTTTGTGGTAGAGAACGAGTTTTTTCGTGACGTTTTGGGCGTCAGACAGTAAGTTGCGTCCAATTCCACTCGAGCCCGCCCGCGTGAGGGCGCAAACAAGCGTCTCGCCCGGGGCGCCAACAACCAAACAGGCGGATTGAACGATGACATTAAACCTGATGATGCCCCAACAGACGGATCTGAAGCCGAGAATTACGGTTTTCGGTGTTGGTGGCGCCGGCGGTAACGCCGTGAACAACATGATCGAAAAGAACCTGGACGGAGTGGAATTCGTCGTTGCCAACACGGACGCGCAGGCGCTGTCGCAATCGGCCTCGAGCAGCCGCATCCAGATGGGTGTGAAAGTGACCGAAGGGCTGGGCGCCGGTGCGCGACCCTCCGTCGGTGCCGCAGCCGCCGAAGAGACGATCGAAGAAATCGTCGACCATCTGGCCGGCGCGCATATGTGCTTTATCACCGCCGGCATGGGCGGCGGCACCGGGACCGGCGCGGCCCCGATCATCGCTCAGGCGGCCCGCGAACTTGGCGTACTGACCGTCGGTGTCGTGACCAAGCCGTTTCAGTTCGAAGGCGCCAAGCGGATGCGTCAGGCGGAAGACGGCGTCGAGATCCTGCAAAAGATGGTCGACACGCTGATCATCATCCCCAACCAGAACCTGTTCCGTCTGGCCAACGAAAAGACGACCTTTACCGAGGCGTTTTCGATGGCCGACGATGTGCTCTATCAGGGCGTCAAGGGCGTGACCGACCTGATGGTGCGCCCCGGCCTGATCAACCTCGACTTCGCCGACGTCCGCGCGGTGATGGACGAGATGGGCAAGGCGATGATGGGCACCGGCGAGGGCGAGGGCGAAGATCGCGCCATCCAGGCCGCCGAAAAGGCCATCGCCAACCCGCTGCTCGACGAGATCAGCCTCAAGGGTGCGCGCGGCGTTCTGATCAACATCACCGGCGGTACCGACCTGACGCTTTTCGAACTCGACGAAGCGGCCAACCGTATCCGCGAAGAGGTGGATGCGGATGCCAACATCATCGTCGGCTCGACGCTGGACACCGCCATGGAAGGCGCGATGCGCGTCAGCGTCGTGGCCACCGGCATCGACGCCAATGTTTCGGCGCATGATAATCCGGTGCCGCGCCGGTCGATGGCCGAGCCGCTGACCCAGACCACCAGCATCGAAACCGCGCCGGAAGAAGCGGTGGCCCCGGCCGCAGCTGTCGCCGCCGAAGCCCCGGTGGAAGAGCCGCTGCTTTTCGACGAGACCGAGGTGAAGGCCCAGCCCGAGCCCGCACCCGCGCCATCGTTCCGGTCGGACCGGACGCGCGCCGATGATCTGCCGCCCCCGGCCTATCAGCCCGACGCGCCGGCATTCGAGCCGCGCGCACAGGCGCCCGCACAGGCCCCCGCTCAGGCCGGCGTTCCATCGCCCGAAGCGATGTCCCGCCTTCAGGCCGCCGTGCGCCAGCAACCCACCGGCCCGGTCACCGATGCCCCGGCGAAACCCGCCGCCGCCCCCGCCCCAAGCGCGGAACGCCAGCCCCGGTTCGGGATCAATTCGCTGATCAACCGGATGACCGGTCACCCGGCGGATGCCGAGCGCCCGGCCCAGCCGCAGGTGCGCCGCCAGCCTCCGGTTCAGGCCGAGCCGGACGTGCAGGAACTGTCGCCAGAGCAGGAGCGGATCGAAATTCCGGCCTTCCTGCGGCGTCAAGCCAACTAGGCATTGTCACAAATTCTCTGAAAAAGGCCGGGACTTCCTGGCCTTTTTCTTTTGTTTCCAGCGGGTTCAAATTTGGAAACGGTGTGTTCGGCGGTTTTCCGCCGACACCGGATTCGCCATGTTTCAGCGCGTTGCAAAGATTGAGTTGAGGTAACGGCCCGCGCGACGTACCTCCATCACACCGGTCACAAGAGCCGGAGCAAGCCTTGAGGCAAAACGTGCAAACCACAGTGAAATCGTCGATCGTTTTCGAAGGTGTCGGCCTGCATACAGGTCAGCGCACCCGTGTCGTGATGCATCCTGCCTCGGCGGAATACGGCATCTGGTTTCGCCGGTCCGACGTGACCGACCGCGACGCGCTGATCCCCGCCCGTTGGGATGCGGTCACTCAGTCCGAGCTTTGCACAAAGATCTCCAATACCGATGGCGTGTCGATCTCGACCATCGAACACATCATGGCGGCGATCGCCGGCACCGGGCTGCATAACGCGCTGATCGAAGTGGATGGGCCCGAAGTGCCGATCCTCGACGGGTCGGCCGCACCCTTCGTGAACGGCATCCTGGCGCGCGGGCTTCGCGAACAGCACGCCCCTGTGCGCGCCCTGCAAATTCTCGAACGCGTCGAAGTGCGCAATGGCGAGGCTTTCGCCCGCCTCGACCCGTCCGACACGCTTGAGATCGACTTTCAGATCGACTTCAACGAACCGGCGATCGGTCGCCAGCGCAAGCACCTGAACATGGCCAACGGCACCTTCGTGCACGAGCTGTGCGACAGCCGCACCTTCTGCCGCAGCGAAGACGTGGACGCGATGCGCGCCCGCGGTCTGGCGCGGGGCGGGTCGCTGGCCAATGCGGTTGTCGTCGACGGTGCGCGCATCCTGACGCCGGGTGGCCTGCGCCACTCGGATGAGGCCGTGCGCCACAAGATGCTCGATGCCCTGGGCGACCTGGCCCTTGCCGGTGCGCCCTTCCTGGCGCGCTATTCCGGCCACCGCGCCGGGCATGCCATGACGAACGCCCTTCTGCGCACGCTTTTCGCGCGCCCAGACGCCTACCGCATGGTGGAATGCGACGCCTCTTGCGCCGCGCGCCTTCCCGGTGCTGGCCTCACCCGGTTCGACGCGCCTGCCTTGGCGGCCTGATAAGACTGCAATCCCCGTTTTGCCCGGAAATTTTCTGTGCTAAACCGCTCTGGTGAGGAGTGTGTTCCCGTGCGCCCCGAGGGGCCCGGGACGTAGCGGGTGAGAAGGATCAGAACCAGCGTGAAACGGTTTCGGACAGCGGCCCTTTTCGGTGTAGCCCTGCTGATGCTCTCGGGCTGTGCGCAGATGTTCGTCTCGCGCGATCAACCGCTTGAAGCGCTCAGCGCCGAGCAGATTTATCGCCGGGCCGAACTTGAGCTTGAGGATAACGACCCCGAAGACGCCGCCGAGTTCTTTGGCGAGGTCGAGCGGCTTTACCCCTATTCGGAATGGGCCAAGCGCGCGCTTATCATGCAGGCGTTTTCCTATCATCAGGCGCGCGACTATGAAAACAGCCGCGCCAGCGCCCAACGCTATATCGACTTTTACCCCGCCGACGAAGACGCCGCCTATGCGCAATATCTTCTGTCGCTCAGCTATTATGACCAGATCGATGATGTCGGCCGCGATCAGGGCCTGACCTTTCAGGCGCTGCAATCGCTGCGCACGGTGATCGAACGCTACCCCGAAAGCGAATATGCGCGGTCCTCGATCCTGAAATTCGACCTCGCCTTCGACCATCTCGCGGCGAAAGAGATGGAAGTTGGGCGCTACTACCTCAAACGCGGGCATTACGTGGCCGCGATCAACCGATTCCGCGTGGTGGTCGAGGATTTCCAGACGACGACCCAGACACCCGAAGCCCTGCATCGGCTGGTCGAAAGCTATCTGGCGCTTGGCCTGACGGACGAGGCCCAGACGGCGGGCGCATTGCTTGGCTATAACTTCCAGTCGACGGAATGGTATCAGGACAGCTTTGCCTTGCTGACGGGGCAGGGGCTGCAACCCGAACAACGTGGTGACAGTTGGCTTGCGCGGGTCTATCGCCAGACGATACGGGGCGAATGGCTCTGATCCGGGGGCGCAGGCGCGCATGCTAAGACATCTCGACATCCGCGATATGCTGATCATCGACCAGCTGGAGCTTGCGTTTCAGCCGGGACTGAACGTGCTGACCGGTGAGACGGGGGCCGGTAAATCCATTTTGCTCGATGCGCTTGGGTTCGTGCTGGGCTGGCGCGGTCGGGCCGAGCTTGTTCGCGCCGGGGCTGAGCAGGGCGAAGTCACGGCGGTGTTCGATCTCTCCGATACGCATCCGGCGCGCGCGGTCCTCGCCGAAGCGGGGCTGCCGGCCGATGACGAGCTGATCCTGCGCCGCACGAACACCCGCGACGGGCGCAAGACGGCCTTCGTCAATGACAGGCGGGCCAGCGGCGAGGTGCTGCGCGCGCTGTCGGACACGCTGATCGAACTGCACGGGCAACAGGATGACCGCGGCTTGCTGAACCCGCGTGGGCATCGCCAGTTACTTGATATTTTTGCGGAAAACGGCAAGGCGCTGGCTTTAACGCGGGCCGCATGGCGCGCCCTTGGCGCCGCCCGCGCAGCACTGGATGAGGCGGAAACGACCTTGGCGGCGCTGAAGGCAGAGGAAGAGTTCCTGCGACATGCCGTGGGCGAACTGGACGATCTGTCGCCCGAAGCGGGGGAGGACGCCGCGCTCGATGCCCGCCGCCGGTTGATGCAGGGCGCCGAAAAGATCCGCGAAGATGTGGCCCGTGCCTTCGGCGCGCTTGGGACGGACGGGGCCGAGGGGCGCTTGGGCGATGCGCTGCGCTGGCTCGAAGGCGTGGCGGATCGCGCGGAAGGCACGCTTGATGCACCGATCGAGGCCTTGGGCCGTGCGCTGGCGGAACTGGGCGAGGCGCAGGACGGTGTCGCACGCGCCGTCGATGTGCTGGCCTTCGACCCGTCCGAGCTTGAGCAGGTTGAGGAACGGCTTTTCGCAATCCGCGCGCTTGCTCGCAAGCATGGGGTCCAACCTAACGATCTGGGTGGTTTCGCCGACGATTTGCGTGCAAAGCTTGGCGCTTTGGATGCCGGTTCCGACGATATTGTAGCGCGGCAGGCGGATGTGACCGCTGCAGAGGCCGCCTATGCCACCGCCGCCGACGCCCTGTCGACCAGACGGGCGAAGGCGGCCAAGCGGCTCGACAAGGCCATGGCCGATGAACTCGCCCCGTTGAAGATGGAACGCGCGGTCTTCGCCACCCGAATCGAACCGGCCCCCGATGGCCCCGATGGCCGCGACAACGTGGCCTTCACCGTCGCCACGAACCCCGGTGCGCCTGCCGGGCCGCTGAACAAGATCGCCTCGGGGGGCGAGCTTTCGCGCTTCTTGCTGGCCTTGAAGGTCTGCCTGACGGCCGGCGCCCCGGGCCTGACCCTGATTTTCGACGAGATTGACCGCGGCGTCGGCGGC
>JABDPT010000079.1 GCA_013042605.1 Paracoccaceae bacterium | reverse complement strand
GCATGATGTAAGCCAGCCGGTTGGCAGGAGTTTGAAAGCGGCCCTTGGGGGCCTCTTTTTTGTAGGGGTGGCGGGTTTGCGGGACGAAGCGGCCATCTGCCTTTCTTAGCCCCATAGCATGTAATCCGGCCCCGGTCGGCTGATCAACAGTGCGGGCGTGGGGCAGGATGAGTGTTTTGCAGTTGCTCCCTCAGGCGGCGTACCCGAGTTTGGTGACGTGGATTTCAAAGGTGGGGTGCATGTCGGCGCCCACCACATTCTCTTTGTGGTGACGGTATATCGACCGCCAGTAGGGCTGAATGATTACGCCTTCGTCCTGCATGATCTTCTGGAGTTTCGCCATCACCATCCGCCGCTTGTCTGCGTCGGCGATCGCGAGTGCCTCCTCAAGCAATGCGTCGAACTCAGCATTGCTGAACGCACTCTCGTTCCATGGTTCGCCAGACTTATATGCGAGCGCGAGGACTTGCACACCGAGCGGCCGCTGTGCCCAATCGGTCGTTGAAAGCGGGTATTTGGCCCAGTCATTCCAAAAGGTCGACCCGGGTAGGACCGTGCGTTTTACAGGAATGCCGGCATCACGCAACATCGCGGCGGCTGCATCGGTGGTGTCCTTGCGCCAAGTGTCATCAATCGAGATTAGGTCGTGCTCGAACGCGCCCATACCCGCCTCTTCCATCAGCGCCTTCGCGCCCTCGGGATCGTGGACTGGAGGCGGAAGCTCTGCATATTCGGGATGGATGGGCGAGACGTGGTGGTTTTCAGCAACTTGTCCATTGTCGGAAAACCCAAGTTCAAGCAATACCGAGTTATCCACAGCCATGGCTAGCGCGCGCCTCACTCGGGCGTCCGCATATGGCTTCACGCCATCGATCTCGGCTTCCTGATTGGGCCGAATGACAACGGTGTTTGCGGTCAAAGCCTCGGACTTCGTCCAACCAATGCCGTCCATGATCAGGATGAATTCACCAAGGGATTCATAGACCATGTCCACTTCGTCGGCATCGACGGCCGCGACGATACCGGCCTGTTCAGTGCCGAAATCGAGGTATTCAATCCGATCGAGATATGCTCCTTCGCCCCACCACTCGTGGTTCTCGTTTTTGACTAGGACGGCCCGCACGCCGACTTCGAAGGTCTCCGGCAGATAGGGGCCGGTTCCAATCGGATTGTCGAGCGGGTTACCGTTGAAGCTCTGGTGAACAATCGCGGCGGGATAGTCTGAAAAACCAGCGATCAGCGTTATATCGGGCCGAACTAGCGTCAGGCGAACGGTGGTGTCGTCCACAACCGTTATCGCGCCATCGCGAGCTTGTCGGGTCTCGGCGTCCACCAGCGACCCCATGCGCGAGGCCATCGAGTTGCCCTCTACGCTGCTGTCGCACCAGCGCGCTATGTTGAACGCCACATCCTCTGCGGTGAAGGCGTCGCCATTGCTCCATGTCACACCGGGTCGCACCGTCAACAAATATTCCGTAGCGTCGTCGTTTACCTCCCAGCTTTCCAGAAGCATTGGCTTGAAGCTGCCATCAATTTGATATTCGACGAGGTACTCCAGATAGCCCCGGGTGAAGTTCGACATCTGCGGCCAGTCATACGTTCGCGGATCTCTCAGCGCCTTGACCGTGGATTCGATGCGCAGTGTTCCACCTGATTGCGCATGTGCGGCGGCATTGGCCGGTTCTGACACGCCCAGAAGCCCGTAGGCCGCCGTCGCGGTGACGCCCAGCGATGTAGCCCGGGTCATGAACTCGCGTCGAGATAGCGTGCCCGCTCTTACTTCTTTGGCATAGGCTCGCGCCGCGGGATGAACATTATCGGTATTGGTCATGCAACTCTCATCTTTTCAAAAGGAAGATCGGAAGCGACCGGTATCATATGGTAGCAAGCCGCTCAGAGCGCGACCGTCGCACCCTTTGGTCGCGGAGGCGCATACTGCTCAAGAACAATATCACCCTCAAATGCGACATCCTCCAACTGTGCATGCCAACTACTCGGTTTGGCAAGCTCAACAATTCGGCAGACCGTGCGGACGTCTCTACGATTCTCAAAAGAACGGTACTTCGTCCAAACGTCCGTTCTGGGCTCAAAGCCGTCGTTGACACCGTGCATGTCGCCAGCATGGGCGGTAAGATGCAAGCGAGCCGTTTGGCAAGCGTACGCAAACGCCTGCCCGGATCAGCCCCGGGCACCGCCGGACAACCACGATTTCACCATCGCGATATGCGCGTTTCTGATGGGCGAGCCTGCAAGCTCGGCGTCGAGCCACAAGTGCGAGCCGTTCTGCGCCAACACGAGGATCGGCGAAGGGTCCGGTCCCTCAAGCAAGTGCAGCAACTCGGCGAAATCCCAGTCGCGCCGCAACCAGTCCAGCACGTAATCCGCGAATTGACCGGCAAGATCGACAGCCGCGGCATCGCATTCGGCCGGTGTCTCGACCTGCCACAAGGCCTGGACTTCCTTCCCCCAACGGCCACGCACCAGCGGCGGCGACGCGGCGGGACAGACCATGCCGCGGATCGGCATTTGCGGTTCGGAAGGTCGCGGACCGTTCGGTCCCGATTTGACGTAATCGCGTTGGAAGGGATCAAGCGTCGCGCTGTAGCCCGGCAGCGATAGCCCCAGCCGAACAAGGAATGACGCGGTGGTGGCGTCGCGAACCTTTGCCTCATAGGTCGACAAGCACGACAATTCGATATGTGCAATCCGGTCGCCGTCATGACGCCAGAGTTTCTGCGGCGTTCCGTCTTCGAACCCGTGGCCACGAAGCAGCGGCAGCACGTGCCTTTTCAGGGCGGCGCGTGTGTCGCTGGCTTTTACTTGCACGGCATGCAGCCTCTTTTGAAAACGGATCTCTTTGAAATTATCAGATGCGCAGTGTGAAATCCAACCCACCGCCTGAGAAGATTACAAACGGTCTGTTCGGCGTTCTTTGCCGTAAACGACGTCCAACCCTCGGAACGGCGTCCTAAGCGTCTTCAAGCTGCAACGGTGTCGACACCTTCCCGTCCACATCGGTCACGCCAAGAGACCCGGCCAAGTCGGCGGCAATCCGAACCTTGCCGTTGCTCTCGGATCTTGCCTGTGCGTTCTGCATGAGTGCTGCGATGACGCGGCCGATAAACCGGGGGGACTCGGAATTCGACAGATCCATGAACTCGGCATGGTCCATGACGCGTTCAGTTCGAACAAGACCCGGGTAGAGCGAGACCACCTGAATCCCCGTTTCACCGGCGGCCTGCAACTCAGCGGCCATGTCGCTTGTCATCTTGTCGGTCGCGGCCTTTGCCATGCCGTAGACCGTGTTCCCAAGGTGCTTTTGCGCCGACCAGAAAGAGATGTTCACGATCAATCCGCTGCCGCGCTTCAGCATGGAGCGTGTTGCCAGCTGAGAGGCCACGTAAGCAGACCTCACGCCATCCTGCATCATGGCGTCCCAACGCCA
This sequence comes from Paracoccaceae bacterium, assembly GCA_013042605.1. Classification (GTDB taxonomy): domain Bacteria; phylum Pseudomonadota; class Alphaproteobacteria; order Rhodobacterales; family Rhodobacteraceae; genus JABDPT01. Next base: position 9,276 of record JABDPT010000079.1, on the reverse strand, counting down.
TAGCGGTTGCATCCAATAGGGATAGGGCCAGGTGAACTCACCGTTCTCGATCATGTTTTCGTAGCCACCCCATGCACAGTTGACCAAAAGATCTAGGTCGCCGATTTCGTCGAAGAGCGCGCGGACCTGTTCATCGTCGCTGTGGTCTGTGCAGCGTGCTGTAACCATACCTCCGAGCGTCGAAGCCTCAGTTTCGACCGCCGCCAGTCTTGCCTTGTTGCGGCCCGTCACGAAGACGTGGAAGCCTGCCTCTGACAGCCCTTCAACAACGCCCTTGCCAACCCCACGGCTTCCCCCTGTGACCAAAGCGGTTGTCATATCCAAATCCCCTTTTAATGAAACCGGCCGATCCTAGCAACGCGAACCTCTACCCCGTTGATGTACGTCAATGGCGCTGCAGCGATTGAACCAGATCCGCGAACCCACGGGGTGCGACACCTTTGCTGGACAGTCCGGGTCGCAGGAGAAACCAGCGGCGATGTTCGGGAAACGGCGTCTTTTGTCGTCCGTCCCATGGCCTTTCGCTGGCTACCACCGACCCGTCGCATGCCCACCCCTCAAAAAAGCGGTAGCAATGCAACAGTCCGACTGGAAATATATCGAATTTGACGCGATATCTTGTGGCTGGCGCTGGATTGTCCACAAGGGGGAAACAGAATGCTGTGGCATTCAAAATCCTGATTGTGGGGTAGGAAAATGAGCAAAATGAAACTCGGTCTCGCCGGTCTTACGATGACTGCGATGACCTTTGGCGCAACGATCGCCATCGCCGCTGATACGCCGAATGTGCGCAAGGTCGAAATGCTGGCAGTCACGCTGCCCGCCGGTCTGTGCGAGTTCGAAACGCGTCTTCCGAACAACCTTGTCGACAAGCTGCAGGAACGGTCGGACCTGCGCGATCTGATCCTCTATATGCTGGACGAATGCCCGGAACTGGGCCTGACGCTGGCGGATGTGGCCACCGCGTCGCTCGCCCCGGGCGGGGTCGAGCGGGATGACGACGATGCGGTTCTGCCGATCGGGCCGAACGGCGTGCTCGTGGTCGATAGCGGCGGCGACGGCACCCCGGGCGGCGGCGGTGGCAACACTGGCGGTTCTGGCGGCAGCGACGACGATGGCGGCGATGACGCCACCAGCGACGACGACGGAAATAACGGCCACGGCAACGATCCGGGCAAAAACGACCCGAGCAACCCGGGTAAAAGCCGCTAAACAACGCTGCGGCCCGGACCCGATGGCGTCGGGTCCGGACCCGCGGTTTGACCGACCGCAACCGCCCGTCACAGACCCATGATAGGCTGCACCGAAATTGCAGTTTAGGAGGGTTGTGTCATGAGAATTTTCATATCGCTTATTCTGGCGCTTTGCCTGGCCGGAATGGCAATCGCGCAGGATGATACCGCGTCAACTCGCTTTGGCGGAGACGATTACATCGCCGGTAGTAGGGTGGTTCACGACACCCCGGGCGCCGACGATCTGTTCGCGGCGGGCGAGTCCCTGTCGCTTGAAGCAGATGTGACCGACAGCGTCGTGGCATTCGGCCGGGACGTCGTCATGACCGGCGCGATGGGTGGCGATATCTACAGCGCCGCCTTCGAGATCACCCTGCAAGGCCCGGTTGGCGGCGATGCGATGCTGGCGGGCTATTCCGTCACGATCGACAGCCCAATCAGCGGAGACCTGCGGGCCGCCGCATCCGAGATAAATCTGGCGGCACCGGTCGGCGGATCGGCCATCCTTCTGGCAAGCGAAGTCTCGCTCGACGGCGTTATCGCTGGCGACGCCATGATCTCGGCCCAGACAGTTGATTTCGGCCGGGGCGCGGAAGTGGCCGGCACGCTGATCCTTTACGAAGAAGAGCCGGGCACCCTGGACGTCCCGGAACGCGTCGCCCCCGACGACCGGGTTCTGCGCCGTCTGCAAAGCGACTGGGACTCTGACGTGCCCGATTTCCCGACCCCGGTGAAACCGCGCAACGTTGTCGGGGGCTTTCTGAGCGGCGTGCTTCTGGTTGCCCTGATCGCGGCCCTGATCGCCGGTCTTCTGCCTGACCAACTGGCCGCCATGCGCCGCCGGGTCATCGATGCCCCGTTCGGCATGCTTTGGCTGGGCTTTCTGACGATGTCGGCAATCATCGGCTCGGCGGTGCTGTTCGCGATGACGGTGATTGGCCTGCTGGTCACCCCGGCGTCGATCTTCGTTGCCATTCTGACGGGCGTGCTGGGCTATGTCATCGGGGCCTATGCCTTTGGTGTGGGCCTGATGCTGGCCGTTGGCCGCGACGAACCCGACAGCATCGGAGACCGCGCCCTGGCCGCGGGCATCGGTGCGCTGGCCGCCGGTTTGATCGGACTTATTCCGTTTCTGGGTTGGCTCTTCGTGTTGGGCGTGGCGCTCGCCGGCGTCGGCGCGCTTGCCGCGCGGCTCTTCCGCCCGGCCTTCTTTACCGAGCCTGCCTGACTGGACATTGCCCCCGGCTGCGCCACATGACCCTTGACGGGGCGACCTGACGGATGGGGCAATGTCGATCAACGCGATGAGAGTACCGGCGGGCGATGCGCTTGAGGCATTGCGCGCCGGATGGGCGGCGCAGAAGGCGGGCGCGCTTATGGTCTCCTACATGCTTCATGGACGCCCCGGCGTCGGCAAGACCGAGATCGTGCAAACCCTCGCGGACGAGATCGGGGCCCAGCTTTTCGATCTGCGCCTGACCACCATCGAACCACAGGACCTGCGCGGTCTGCCCTATTACGACCATGCGGCGGGCAAGACGGTGTGGTACCGGCCCGAAGACCTTCCCGACGACCCCGATCACCCCGCGGTTCTGTTTCTCGACGAACTCACCGCCGCGTCGCCTTACCTGCAGCCCACGGTCTACGGGCTTTTGCAGGAACGGCGCGTCGGGCGGCACCGCCTGCCCGACAGCGTGTTCATCGTGGCCGCCGGCAACAGCGTCGAAGACGGGGCCGTGGCCTATGAGATGGGGACGGCGCTGTCGGACCGGCTCGTGCACCTGCAAGTCATTGCCCAGGCAACGGACTGGCTTGAAAACTACGCGGTTCCCCGGGGCCTGCACCCGGCGGTCACCGCCTTTATCCGCACCCGGCCCGACCTTCTGGACACAACGGGCGCGGCACTGGCGCAGGGGCAGATGATCTCGGCCACGCCGCGGTCATGGGCGCGGGCCAGCGCGATCCTGCACGCGGTACCGGACCGGCGCCTGCGCAATATCATGGTCGCGGGAACCGTGGGCGATGCGGTGGCCGCCGAGTTCGCCATTATCGCCGATGACGTGTCGGCCACCGTCAAGGTCGATGAGATGCTGGCCGAGCCACCCGTGAGCCGCTGGGCGATGTATCCCGAAACGCTGCACGGGCTGACGGCGCTGGTGCACGGGCTGGTGGGCGCACTGACCGAGGATACGGCGGGCGACGTGATCGACATCATGGGCGGGTTGCGCGACCTGGCGGGCAAGCGGCCCGATGCAGGGTTTGCCGGACTGCCCCTGTCAGAGCTTGCGACCTACGGGTTCGAGGCGCTGATGCGCAAGGGCTTGCGTGAGGGGCTGTCGGACCGGTTCCTGACATCGGAGACGTTCCGCGCCTATCTCGAAGATCGCCGCGAGCTTGGTCTGGACTAGCCCGGTGTCGGGCCGCCACTCCACCCGCGCCGCGCGCGCCCTGATCCGCCTCGCCGAAGACGATCCGGCTTTTGCCGCCCTCTCGCTCTGGTGCCGGCACCGCGATGACGACACGCCCGGGCTTCTGGCCGACACCGATGGGACCACGATCCGCTATGGCCTGCGCTTCGACGGCCTGCCGCTGGCCGAACAGATCGGCATCGCCGCGCATCAGATCCTGCATGTGGCCCTGCGCCACCCCGCACGTGCGGACGGCTTTGCGGCCCGGTTCGGCGCGGCGCATGATCCCGACAGCTACAACATCGCCGCCGATGCCGTCGTCAATGACTGCCTGACGCAGGCGGGTTACGTTCTGCCGCGCCCCTTTGTGACGCTGAAGGGGGTGCTGGGCGAGGGGCTTGGTGATACCGGGCCCGACCCCAATCTCGCCGATTGGGATGCGGACCGGCTTTACGTGCGGCTGATGGCCCGCAAATCGGGCGGTGGCGACGGCGGCAAGCTCAAGTCCTACGCGGCTACGCGCGGGTTCGAAGGCGATCTGCGCCCGGCCATCGCCGAGGAACACGGCGGGGACGAGGCCGCCACCGACTGGCAACAGCGCCTGTCCCGCGCGCTTGAGGCCGGGCGCGCGGCGGGGCGGGGCATCGGCATGCTGGGCGCGGCCTTGGCCGACGTCCCGCAATCCCGCACCCCGTGGGAGGTCGTATTGCGCGGCCTGCTTGCCCGCGCGGTCACCCAAATCCCGCGCCTGACCTACGCCCGGCCGGCGCGGCGGTGGCTGGCGCTCGACAGTGCGGCGGGCGCGGACGAAACGCCCGCCTTCCAACCCGGGGTCGCCCGCGCGCAGATGGTGCCGCGCATCGCGGTTTGCATCGATGTCTCAACCTCGATCGACGCGCCGCGCCGCAGGCTTTTCGCAGCCCAGGTCGCCGGTGTCGGAAAGCGCACGGGTGCCGAGGTACACGTGCTTGTCTTCGATGAGGTGGTCCACAGCATTACCCGCATGACCGGTGCGAACTGGGACCGTGAAGTCACCGACATCGCCCTGGCCGACGGGGGCGGCACATCCTTCCTCCCCGTGCTGGAGGCCGCCACGGTGCTTGCCCCTTCCGCCATCGTCGTGCTGACCGATCTCGACGGCCCGGTCGGCCCCGCGCCGCCCTGTCCGGTGATCTGGGCCGTGCCGCAAGACCCCGCACCCACACCGCCCTTCGGCCGCGTGCTCTCGCTCGGGCGCTGACATCGCGTTTTCTTCTGGCTGGAAATATCCCGGGGTGTGGGGCAGCGCCCCACGAAAAGGGTTCAGGTCCGACGCAGCCGGATCACCACATCGACCTTTGCCACTTCCGCCCCCTTGGGGGCTCGTGGCAGGCGCGTGATCTCAAGGTCTTCGGCGGGCGCATCGGTCAGTTCCGCCGTGTCTTCCCAGAAAAAATGCGGGTGATCGTCCATACGCGTGTCGAAATAGCTTTTCGATCCGTCGACCGTAACTTCGCGCATCAGCCCTGCCTCGCAGAACGCGCGCAGGGTGTTATAGACCGTCGCCAGCGACACTTTTTCGTCCGACGCGCGGCTCGCCTCATACAGGCTTTCCGCCGTCACATGCCGATTTTGCCCGTCGCCGACCAAAAGGGCGGCCAGCGACACACGCTGGCGCGTCGGGCGCAAACCGGCATCGGTCAGCCACTGGGTTCCGCGATCTTGGGCTAGTGAGGTCATTTCGGCGCCGTTAGTTGCGAATTCTTCTTAATATAAAGGGCAAATGCTGGCATTTTCAAACGGAATTGCTGAAAAAACCATCAGGCGTTGCCGATCCTCCGCCCGGCCACACCACTTGCGCGCCCCAAACCGGCGGTGATAGACGTGCTGCGCGACCAAAGCGAGCAGGAACGGACAACGCCGAATGGCCGATTACCCAACGAGTTTCGACAAAGACGGGCTTCTGGCCTGCGCCCGCGGCGAACTTTTCGGCCCCGGCAACGCCCAGCTTCCCGAACCGCCCATGCTGATGATGGACCGCATCACCGATATCAGCGGTGATGGCGGCGCACATGGCAAGGGCCATGTAGTCGCCGAATTCGATATCACGCCGGACCTGTGGTTCTTCGAATGCCACTTTCCCGGCAACCCGATCATGCCCGGCTGTCTGGGTCTCGATGGCCTGTGGCAGCTGACCGGTTTCAACCTTGGCTGGCGCGGCTGGCAGGGTCGGGGCTATGCGCTGGGCGTGGGCGAGGTCAAGCTTACCGGCATGGTCCGCCCGGATCGCAAGATGCTGACCTATTACGTTGATTTCACCAAGGCGATCCAGACCCGCCGGCTGACCATGGGGGTCGCCGATGGCCGGGTCGAAGCCGATGGCGAAGTGATCTATCAGGTCAAGGATATGAAGGTCGCGTTGTCGGAAAGCTGACCGACCGACCGCAACGAAGACGAAGAGGAAGGGGTCGCCTATGCGCCGAGTCGTAATCACAGGGCTGGGGATCATCTCTCCGATCGGCAATGACGCCGCGGCGGTCGAGGCCAGCCTTCGGGCCGGACGCTCGGGCATCAAGGCCGAGCCGAACTATGCCGAACACGGCTTTCGCAGCCAAGTCGCGGGCATTCCCGATATCGATCTGGTCGAGGCGATCGACAAGCGCCAGTTGCGCTTCATGGGGCCGACGGCGGCCTATGCGTATCTGTCGATGCAACAGGCCATCGAAGACAGCGGGCTGAGCGACGACGAGGTGTCGAACGAGCGCACCGGGCTTGTCGCCGGGTCGGGCGGGCCGTCGACCTCGAACTTCTTCACCGCCTTCGACACGGTGATGACCAAGGGCGCGCCCAAGCGGATGGGCCCCTTCATGGTCACGCGCTGCATGTCCTCGACGGTGTCGGCCTGCCTTGCGACGCCCTTCAAGATCAAGGGCGTGAATTACTCGATCACCTCGGCCTGTTCGACCAGCGCGCATTGCATCGGCAATGCGGCCGAGCTGGTGCAGATGGGCAAACAGGATGTGGTCTTTGCCGGCGGCGGCGAGGAAGTCGATTGGACGCTGTCCTGCCTTTTCGATGCGATGGGCGCGATGAGTTCGAAATACAACGACGCGCCCGAGACAGCGGCCCGCGCCTTCGACGCCACCCGCGATGGCTTCGTCATCGGCGGCGGCGGCGGCATGGTCGTCGTTGAAGAGCTTGAACACGCCAAGGCGCGCGGCGCCAAGATTTATGCCGAGATCACCGGCTATGGCGCCACATCCGATGGCTATGACATGGTCGCCCCCTCGGGCGAAGGCGGCGAACGGTCGATGCGGCAGGCGATTGCCACGCTGAACAGCGACCGCAGCGTCGACTATATCAACGCCCACGGCACCTCGACCCCGGTCGGCGACATCACCGAGGTCGAGGCCGTGCGCCGCGTCTTCGGCGAGGATCATCCGCCGATCAGTTCCACCAAATCGATGACCGGCCACAGCCTTGGCGCGACCGGCGTGCACGAAGCGATCTATAGCCTTTTGATGATGCAGGGCGGTTTCATCGCGCCGTCGATCAACGTCAACGAGCTTGATCCGGCCCTGCGCCCCGAAGAGATCGTGACCCAGACACGCGATGCCGAGCTTGATACGGTGCTGTCCAACAGCTTTGGCTTCGGTGGGACGAACGCGACGCTCGTCATGAGCAAATACCACGGATAGTGAAACACAAGAGGTAGCCATGGCGAACCTGCTGACCGGCAAGCGCGGGCTTGTAATGGGGGTGGCGAACGAGCGTTCGATCGCCTGGGGCATCGCGAAGTCCATGGCCGACGAAGGCGCGGAGCTTGCCTTCAGCTATCAGGGCGAGGCGTTCGGGCGCCGGGTGGAACCGCTGGCGACCTCGGTCGGGTCGGACCTTTTGGTCGATCTCGATGTGACCGACGAAGCGTCCATGGAGGCCGGTTTCGCGGCCATCGCGGCGCTCTGGGACCGGCTCGATTTCGTCGTCCACGCCATCGCCTTTGCCGACAAGGCCGAACTGGCCGCCGATTTCCGGTTCCGCGATACCAGCCGCGAGAACTTCACGCAATCGATGCTGATCTCGTGTTATTCCTTCATCGACGTCGCGCGGCGCGCTTCGGCGATGATGACCGAGGGCGGGTCGATGATGACTCTGACCTTCGAAGGTTCGCAGCGGGTCATGCCCTGCTACAACGTGATGGGTGTGGCCAAGGCGGGGCTTGAGACGGCGGTGCGCTACCTGGCCAATGACATGGGGCCCGAGGGCATCCGCGTGAACGCGATAAGCCCGGGGCCGATGAAGACGCTGGCGGGTTCGGCGATTGGCGCGGCGCGGCGCACCTATAAGCATTCCGAAACCAACGCGCCGCTTCAGGCCAACGCCACGCAGGAAGCGATTGGCGGGACGGCGGTATATCTGGCGTCGGATTACGGTGCATCGACCACCGGGCAGATCGTGATGGTCGATGGCGGCTATCACGTGATGGGCATGCCGCGTGTCGAGAACCTTTGAGGTTTGAACGGGGGCGCTGCCCCCGCCGTTGAAAAGCCCGGGGGCTTTCCAACACCTCCCCCGGAATATTTCTGGCCAGAAGATGATGGGAAGCGGCGCGCGCGGCCCTATCTGTTCATCATGACAGTCACACGGCGGACATTCCTGATGACAGTCACACGGCGGACATTCCTGGCGGGGGCGGCGCTGACCCCTTTTTCGGCGCGCGCGCAATCGGCGCCTTTCGCGGCGGCGATGGACCGGGCGCGCGGGCTGGATCAGTTGCGCAGTCTCGTGATAGGTGTCGGTGGGCAGGTTGTGGCGGCGGAGGCGGTACGCGGCCCGGCACTTGAACGACCCGCGAACATCAAGTCGGTCTCGAAAACCATCGTCGCGGCCCTCACAGGCATTGCCATCGATCAGGGTGCGCTGGGCGGGCCCGGCGACCGGCTGGCCGATATCGCGCCGCGCCTGATCCCGCCCGGGGCTGATCCGCGGGTCGGCGATATCACGGTGGCGGACCTTTTGACGATGCAGGCCGGGTTGGAGCGTACCTCGGGGCGCAATTACGGGGGCTGGGTGGCCAGTTCGAATTGGGTGGCCAACGCGCTGTCGCGCCCTTTCGTGCGCGCGCCGGGGGCGGGGATGCTGTATTCCACCGGCAGCTATCACGTGCTGGGCGCGGTGCTGGCTGAGGTCACGGGCGAGAGCCTGTTGTCGCTGGCGCGTGCGGGGCTGGGTCGCCCGCTCGGCATCGAGATCCCGGCCTGGACGCGGGATCCGCAGGGCCGCTACATGGGGGGCAATGAAATGGCGATGTCGCCGCTGGCCTTATTCCGGGTGGGCGAGGCGTTTCGGCAGGGTGGGCGGTTCGGTGAAACCCAGGTCGTGAGTCAGGACTGGGTCGATCAGTCCTTTACCCCGCGCACGCGGTCGTTCTTTTCAGGCGATCGATATGGCTATGGCTGGTTCCTGCGCGATGCGCGCGGGCACCGCATCGCCTATGGCCGGGGCTATGGCGGCCAGATGCTGTATGTCGTCCCGAGCCTTGCCATGACTGTCGTCGTTACATCCGACCCGAACCGCCCGGCGCGGTCGGACGGGCATGTGGGCGACCTCAACCGGATGCTCGAAGACCTGATCATCCCGGAAGCCGAGGCCGCCTG
>JABDPT010000076.1 GCA_013042605.1 Paracoccaceae bacterium | reverse complement strand
GCCTCGCGCTCCCGCACCGCCAGAGGTCCCGGGTCAAGCCCGGGACGTGGGGAACTTCCTCTCTCGGGGCTACGCCCGTTCGACCCTGAGACCGTCCACCGGACGGTCACCGAGACGGGTCACACCCCCTCGGTCCGGGTGCTGCCCGGCGTTGCCGCCGGGCAAGACCTTCAAACAGGCGTCGCGATCATCCGGTCGGCGAACTGCCGCGCGCTTGACAGCATGAAGGCGTCGTGGCGTTCCGACATCAGTCGTCCGGCAAGTTCCACGGCCAGGAAATAGGGCATCACCATCTCGGCCTCGCCCGGCTCCAACAGGCCATCGGCGGCCAGCAAGCCTTCGTAATCCTCGCCCGACAGGCCCCATGGCCCGTCATGCACGCCCGCAGGCAGGGCAATCTCGAGATAGACCAGAAATCGCGCCAGATCCTTGGCGACGGCCAGCCAGCTGCTGTTCTGAATGTCGACGCCCCACATCTCATCGCCCGCGACCAGCAGGTTGATCGGGCAGAAATCGCCGTGACAGCGCGCCCGCGTGATCAGCCGCCCGGTGAATTCGGTACGCACCGCGCGCATCCGTTCGATCAGGGCGCCGATGCGCCGGTGATCGGGGCCGGGGGGCAGTTCGCTCAGCGCCTCGCTGCGCCGCTTGATCCAGTAGCCACCGCCGAAGGTATCGGGCTCGCGCCGGGGGGCGATGTAATGGGCCAGCCATTCCCCGGCCTGCCGGACAAAGGCGGCCCGCAGACCCGGCGCATCGCGGATCGCGCGATCAAGCCGGATACCCGGGGCGCGCGTCATCACGACAAGCCCCGCCTCGGGCCGGGCGATCAGCACTTCGGGAACCCGAAACGGGCCGTCCCGCATGCGCGGATGCTGATAGCGAAGCTCTTCGACCTGCGCGAAGGCAAGCTTTTCGGCAAGCTCCCCGCGTGCCTGTTTCACCACGATCTCTTCATCATCGAGCGTGCCGGCGTAGACCAGCGCGTGGTCGGTGGCCTTCAGGCAGGTATCAAGGGTCAGGCCATCGGTTTCGGGCAACGGGGCCAGCGCCGCACGCAATGCGCGCCGTGCCTTGAACCGTGTCAAAAGTCCCGTCATGCCCAATGCCCACCTGCTTTGCGCCGAAACTGGCCTGTGCGGGGCCGGGGGTCAACCGCACAGGGCCTTGATCCGGGTCAAGGTCCGGATGCGCAGACAGGCGCACACTTGGGCAGACCTGAAAAGGAGGACGCGATGCGACGGTTCCTGTGCCTGATGGCCGCCCTTTTGCTGGCGGCCCCCGCCTATGCCACTGATCCCGATATCGATAACGGAGAGCAGCTTTTCCGGTCGAACTGTGCAACCTGTCACGGCCTTTCGGCGCGTGGCGATGGCCCGATGACGGCGATCCTGCAGGTTCTGCCGCCGGACCTGACCCTGCTGCGCGGCGCTGACGGGGTCTTTCCGCTGGCCGATGTTGTGCGCCAGATCGACGGGCGGGACATGATGCTCGCGCATGGCGGGCCGATGCCGATCTTCGGATTTATTCTTGAGGATCAGAGTGGTGTGGTCGACGATGTCGACGGCACGCCGGTCTTCACCAGCCAGGCGGTGGTCGATATCGCGCGCTGGCTGGAAAGCATTCAGCGTTAGGAAAGCTGCACTTTCTGAGTCAGTGCGACCCCGGCGGCCATGAGCGCGATACCCCCCGCCCGGGTCAGCGTGAGCGGTGAGGGGGTGGCCCCGAACAACCCGTAATGGTCGATGGCGGCGGCGGCGACAAGCTGGCCCAGCAGGACGAAGAACACCGCGTTGCCCACCCCGAAATGCGGCGCGATCCACGTGATCGAAAGCACGTAGAAGGCCACCAGAAGCCCGGCGAGAAAAAGCGGCTTGGGCTGAACGGGGGCCAGCGCCAGCGCGCGCGCACCGCCCGTGGCCAGCATCACGGCCGCCGCCCCGGCAAAGGCCACGACGAAAAGGATCGTTGCAGCCGCGGCAGGCGACCCGATACGGGCTCCGAGGTTCGCGTTGAGCGCGGCAAGGATCGGGATGCCGATCCCGGCGGCGAACATCACTAGGGCATAGGTGGCGGTGGCGGGCATGGCGCGGCTCCTGATCCGGTGGGCTGTCGCGCCACGAAAACCGCAAAACGGGGGTGCTGTCACGTGCCTTTTGGGATCGGTCGTGGCGCGTTTCAGCGCTCGGAGGCGATCACGCGAAGGGGCGGTGTGCCCGAGATTTCGAGGATCAGCTTGCGGCGGACCGCATCGGCGAAATCCTCGGCCCCGTCCGCCGTCACCACGAATGCGCCCGGGCCGCCGATGATCCGTTCTTCGTAAAGCCGTTCGAGATCGTCGCCCGAGGGCCGGCCCGAGCAGCCCCGGCATAGGATGGCCAGCCCGTTGATCACGATCCCGGCCTCAAGCACCTCGGCCCGCGCGGTCTCGATCGGCGGGCCGCCCCAGTTGCGCACGCTGTCACCGGAGAAATCGATGACCTTGCGCCAGCCCGTGATGTCGTTCTCTTCGATCAGGCGCTTGCCGAATAAAAGCGCCGATCCGATGGAATTGCGCCCGAAGGCGCGGCGCGGCGGCGGGATGAGGGCGTCGGCAAAGCCGGCCGCGCTTTCGGGCCCGTCGATGATGGTCCAGGGCACAACGACGTCTTCGGTGCTGGCCGCGGCCCATTCGACATAGGTCACCGCGATGCGCCCATAGGCGGTGTTGGCGATGGTGTCGAGCACGCGGGGGTCGGTGATGGCATCGGCATAGCCCTGACGCTGAAACCGGATCTCGGCAGCATCGATGGAGCCCGAGGCATCGGCGAGCAGGACAAGCTCCAATTCGACGTCTTCGGCAAAGGCGGGGGCGGCGAGCAGGGCGAGGGCGAGGGCGAGGACGAGATGGCGCATGGTGAAGACGTAGGGGCCAGGGCGCGACAGTCCACATTCGACGCTTGCCAAGGGTATGACTTGTCAGTGCAGCAGGGGATCCGAACGAAAAAAGAGGGGCGGGGCCAGATCTGGCACCCGCCCCAGTCGGGGACAAGGAAACGGAACTTGGGTACTCAGGAATAGGGAAGAGGGAGGACAGAAACTTCGATCTTGGCGGGCTGTTTGAGGTTGTTGAGTTGCGAGAAGCCACAGTTGGTTTCGTAAGGGTCCGACCAGTCAACGACGAGGAAGCCGGTGAGGATCAGGGCAAGTGCGATGAGACGGAACATGTCGGACCCTTTCGAAGTGAGGTTGGCTTAGCCGCCGAAGAGGCCGGGCAGTTTGATCGGCAGCGGCAGGGGCATCGGCAGACCGGGCTTCGGCAGGCCGGGCGCGGGGATCGGCAGCGGCTTTACGATCGGGAGCGGCTGGGGCAGCGGCTTGATGATCGGCTTGGGGCCGGGCTTGATCGGGCCGGGGCGGATCGGCGTCGGCTTGGGCGTGACGATCGGGCGTGGCTTGACAGTCGGCGGCTTGGGTTGGGCGACGGGTGCGGCGCTGGCGTTGTTCGACTTCGAGATCTTGTTGGCGGCGGCCATCATCATCACACCACCGATGATCGGGGCGGCGGCTTCCATCGAGAAACCTGCGCCTTGGGTGGCGCCGGGCTGGGACGGGCCGGACACACAGGCCGAGAGGGTGGAGGCGGTGAGGAGGGCGAGAATGACTTTTTTCATAACGTGGCTCTTTCTGATTTGGGCGCTGTGTTCTGCGCTGTTGATGGAATGACTTTGCCACGGGAAATCGTCCTTCGGGGGACGTCGGATTCTATACGACAACATGGTTAATGCATTGGTGTAAAACGAAAAAAGCCCCCACCTGAGATGGGGGCATTTTCGGGGGCGCCGGCGGGGGTGAGGGGTCAGAAGGCCTGCGGCGCGATGGTGTTGATGATGGCGATAACCTCGGCGATGTCGAGCTGGCTGGCGGTATAGGCGTTGGACGCTTCCTTGTGCTTGGAAACCGCGATGAAGGCGACGCCCGAGAGGAGGAGACGGTTCATCGGGCCGCCCCCACGAGGATGTCCATCGCGCAATCGATATCGGAGAAGAAGGTGGCGGTGTCGTCCCAGAAGGTGTCGAAGGCGGCGTCGACAAGGTGAACTGGATTACTATTTTGTAGTTTCGGTAAAACCTGCGGTTGCTAAGAGGTATTTTCGAGGACAATGCGATCTACGATATCTATATTTACATGCAAAGGGGCGGACATTTTTTTCGGCCGACTCAGACACTATAATGGGTGAGCGGGTTAAACTCTCACCATTCAATAGCGAAGTGACAGAAGATCATCTTCCAGCGGCACGTTTTTTCTCAAATAGCCATACCACGGACTATGGAATTGAAGAGTTAGCCGATGGTGAGGAGACACTTTTTGTTGATGGTGAATGGGAGATTCCTGAATTTGGGGACTTTTATAAGAAGTACTCGGATATCTATGTGTACCTTATGTCTCTGAAAAGGCGGGATGATGCGCAAGCCAGTGGTACCGAGCGAAGATCCATAATCGACGCTTTTTTGACGAAGCCGTTTAAAGGTGGTTCTAGTTATTTAAGCTTGTTCAATGACTTAAAAGCATCTCTTCCATACTCGCTGCGTCCCGGACTTGAAAAGATGGAGTATGCATCTCCTGGAGAAATGGATATAAGAGGCGACGCTGATGTATTTTCTGGTATCGAAGATTTGGTGAAAAATTTCTTAGTATCTAGTAGTGAAATAGAAACCTTGCATAAAGAACTTCGCGACTATCTCAGTGAGTCGGGTTTGTTGGCTATCCGAGCCGGTGATCGTGAGTTGTCAGTTGAGCAGGCCCGGTTTGTCCAAGAGAAATGCCGAGAACTAGACGCGACTATGGGCGTTGACAAATTTGAGGCCCTGATTGACATAACTGGAGGGAATATATTGGTGGTTTCCAAAATAACTCTGGCGGTTTACCGAAGACTCTCGGTTGCCTCTAGTTATTTCGCGGAGGGTAGAGTTAGCTACGAAGCCCATTGACTACTGAACTCCCTCAAACATCCAACTCCTCCACAAACCGCGCGTTCTCCTGGATATATTCGAACCGCGATTCCGGCTTCTTGCCCATCAGGCGTTCTACCAGATCGCCGGTTTCGCCGGGCTCATCCTCGTCGATCGTCACGCGGATCAGCTTGCGGGTGGCGGGGTTCATGGTGGTGTCCTTGAGGTCCTTGGCGTCCATCTCGCCCAGCCCCTTGAAGCGTGAGACGTCGATCTTGCCCTTGCCGCCAAGCCCCCGCTCAAGCCAGCTATCGCGCT
>JABDPT010000069.1 GCA_013042605.1 Paracoccaceae bacterium | reverse complement strand
CCCCAGAATATTTCCGGCCAGAAGACCATGACAGAGCCCCTCAAGAAGAGGCTTTCTGCGCAAGCGATGGCCAAGGGGTTTGCAGCCTGTCGTGTGTGCCGTCCCGATGCCGTTCCGGACGTTGCGGGACGGCTCGCGCAGTTCGTCGCGGAAGGGCGGCATGGGCAAATGGGTTGGCTTGCCGAGCGACAGCATTGGCGCGGGAACCCCGCGGCCCTTTGGCCCGACGCGCGGTCGGTGATCATGCTGGCCGAGATGTATACGCCCGTAATCGATCCGCTTGCGGCACTGGAGCGACGCGACCGGGGGACGATCAGCGTTTATGCGCAGGGGCGCGATTATCATGACGTGGTGAAAAAACGGCTCAAACGGCTCGCGCGGTGGCTGATCGCCGAGGCGGGCGGCGAGGTGAAGGTTTTCGTCGACACGGCGCCGGTGCCGGAAAAGCCGCTTGCGCAAGCCGCAGGGCTGGGATGGCAGGGCAAACACACCAATCTTGTCAGCCGCGATCTGGGCAACTGGTTCTTTCTGGGGGCGGTGTTCACGACCCTTGAGATAGAGCCTGATCCGGCGGAAGTCGATCATTGCGGATCGTGCCGGGCCTGTCTCGATATCTGTCCGACCGGGGCGTTTCCAGCGCCCTATCAGCTTGATGCGCGGCGGTGCATTTCTTACTTGACGATCGAGCATAAGGGATCGGTGGACGAAGCGCTGCGCGCCGGGATGGGCAATCGCATCTATGGCTGCGACGATTGTCTGGCGGTGTGCCCTTGGAACAAATTCGCGGTGGCGGCGACGGAACTGAGGTACGCCGCGCGCGAGGATCTGGTGGCACCGGAACTGGCCGAGCTTGCCATGCTGGACGACGCGGGCTTTCGCGCCCGGTTTTCCGGCAGTCCGATCAAACGCATCGGGCGCGACCGGTTCGTGCGCAATGTGCTTTATGCCATCGGCAATTCGAATGAGGCGGCATTGCGCCCGGTTGCCGCGCGACTTGTCACCGATCCCGACCCGGCGGTGGCGGATGCCGCGCGGTGGGCCATAGGGCGTCTTGCGCATCTGTGATATAATCGAGTCGTGAAAGGAGGCTGTTATGACCAAGCATATCATTGACCACATGCATGTGCGGGCCGGTCAGCGCCTTGCCCGGTTTGCCCGAATCGAGCGGTTACGCGGTGTGAAGCTTCGGCCGCAAGCGGTGAAGCTGCGTCGCGCGGCGCGTCCGCTTGATAACTCTGCACGATTGCAGCGATATCTCTGGATGCAGCGGCAGGAAGACTGAAACCCACCGTTTCGCCGGGCCGATTGTTGCGATAGATCAGGGGCATGGCGTCCCTGACCGAAAATCCCAAACCGTTGCGCGGCATCCTGCTGATGCTGACGGCGGTGACCCTGTTCACGGTTATGACAAGCCTGATCAAGGCCGCGGACCGCATACCCCCAGGGCAGGCGGTGTTTTTTCGTGCCTTCGTGGCCATTCCGGTGATCTTGCTGTGGTTCGGCGCAAGGGGGCAGATATCGGACGCCCTGCGCACGCGAAACTGGAAAGGCCACGCCACACGCGGGCTGGTGGGCAGCACGGCGATGGGGCTTGGTTTTGCCGGCCTGAAATTCCTGCCGCTGCCAGAGGTCACGGCGCTGCGGTTCGTCACCCCGATCCTGATCGTGATCTTCGCCGCTCTGATGCTGGGCGAGCGCGTGCGCCTGATCCGGCTGTCGGCGGTCGGCGTCGGATTGGCAGGGGTGTTGATCATTCTCTCACCTCGCCTGACGGCAGAGGGGAGCGCATCGGAGCTTTTCGGCGCGGGAATCGTGCTGGGCTCGGCGACGCTGGCGGCCTTTGCGCAGATTTTCGTCAAGCGCATGACCGGGACAGAGCATGTGGCAGCGATCGTTTTCTATTTCTCGCTGACGGCGAGCACCCTGGGGCTTTTGACGCTACCCTTCGGCTGGGTCTGGCCGATGGGGTGGGAGTGGGTGTTTCTCTTGGGCGCGGGCACGATCGGTGCGGCGGGGCAGCTTTGCCTGACGGCAAGCTATTCCCATGCCGAGGCGGGCGTTCTGGCGCCCTTCACCTATATCTCGATGCTTTGGGCGATTGCGATCGGTTGGGTGGTGTTTGCCGAGGTTCCGACGGTACCGATGCTGGCGGGTTCGGCGCTTATCGTGTCAGCAGGTGTGGCCATCGTGTTGCGCGAACGGCAACTGGGATTGAAGCGGGCGGCGGAGGCGAAGGTTCGGGCGAAGGGGATGCAGTGAGCGCGGTATCTTGGTTGAGAGGTCCCGGGGCGAGGTATGTCTGGCTATAAGTGTTCGATCAGCTTCGCACCAATTTCTCATACCCTTCGGCAATATCCCGCGTGAGCGCGCCAACCTCGAAGTTGTAGTCTCCGATCTGCCCCACCGGCGTGACCTCGGCGGCGGTGCCGGTCAGCCAGCATTGCTCAAAACCTTCAAGCTCTTCCGGCATGATGTGGCGCACGTTGACCTTGATCTGGCGGTCTTTGAGCATGCCGACCACGGTTTGACGGGTGATGCCGTTCAGAAAGCAATCAGGGTCGGGCGTGTGCACCTCCCCATCCTTGACGAAGAAGATGTTGGCGCCCGTCGCTTCGGCCACATAGCCACGGTAGTCGAACATCATCGCGTCGGCGCATCCCTTCGCCTCGGCGGCATGCTTGGACATGGTGCAGATCATGTAGAGACCAGCGGCCTTCGCGTGGCTCGGGATGGTTTCGGGTGATGGGCGCTTCCATTTTGAGATGTCGAGCTTGGCGCCCTTGAACTTGCTGTCGCCATAGTAGGCGCCCCACTCCCAGCACGCGATGGCAAGGCGGACGGGGTTGCGGGCAGCGGCGACGCCCATGTCCTCGCCCGATCCGCGCCAGGCGACGGCGCGCACATAGGCGTCGGTCAGGCCGTTGGCCTTCATGACCTCGTATTTCGCGGCCTCGATTTCGTCGATGGTCCAGGGAATTTCGAAGTCGATCATTCGGGCCGAGGCATGCAGGCGTTCGGAATGGCGGCGGCTTTCGAAGATCTTGCCGTTATAGGCACGCTCGCCTTCGAAAACGCTCGAGGCATAGTGCATCGCATGGGTCAGGATGTGCACGTTCGCGTCGCGCCACGGCACAAGCTTTCCATCCATCCAGATTACACCGTCGCGATCGTCATATGCGCCAGCCATCGGCCATTTCCTTTTCGGGCCCAACACGGGGCAGTTTTTCATATATTGCGCAGGTTAGGACCGAAACGGTCATAAAGTTGCGCAAAAAGCGAGCATTGGCTAGCAATTGATTCTTGGAATGTCAACAACACTGACATAAAATGGCCTTCAACACGTCGGTAAGACCAGCGAGGGGTGCATGGCCGAAAGCGGCAGTCAAAGCAGCGAAAGCCTTTTGTTTCTGACAGATGAGCAGTTGCGCCGGGGCATCGAGGCGATGTTCTTTGCCTATCGCGGTTTCACCGCCGACCCCGACCGCATTCTTGAACAGCATGCCTATGGGCGCGCGCATCACCGGGCATTGCATTTCGTCGCGCGCTATCCCGGCACGACCGTCAACAACCTTCTCGATATTCTGGGCGTGACCAAGCAATCGCTGAACCGGGTGCTGCGGGCGCTTGTCGATGACGGGCTGGTGGACAGCCGCGTCGGGACACGGGATAAACGCGAGCGTAATCTGTATTTGACGCAAAGCGGTACGGCGCTTGAACAGGAACTGTCGGATGCCCAGCGAAGCCGGATGCGCGCAGCGTATCGCGCGGCAGGGCCCGAAGCGGTCGCCGGGTTTCGCAATGTGCTTGAGGCGATGATGGACCCGGAGATGCGCAAGCATTTCTCAGACAGCAAGGAACCTGCCCGATGATCGATGCCGATCCGCACCTGATGATCGTCGATGATGACGAGCGCATTCGTGGGCTGTTGCAGAAATTCCTTTCTAAACAAGGGTTTTTCGTCTCTGCCGCCCGCGACGCAGCGCATGCGCGGCGACTTTTGGGGGGGCTGGAGTTCGATCTGATCGTGCTTGATGTGATGATGCCCGGGGAAGACGGCATCGCCTTTACCCGGTCGATCCGTGAAGAGATCACCACGCCGATCCTGCTTTTGACCGCGCGGGGTGAAACCGAGGACCGAATCTCGGGGCTTGAAGCGGGGGCCGATGATTACCTGGCCAAACCGTTCGAACCGCGGGAATTGCTGTTGCGGATCAACGCGATCTTGCGGCGCGTGCCGCCGGACGAGACCGTGGATGCGGGTCCGAAGATCCTGCACCTCGGGCCCCTGCGCTATGACATCGAGAAGGGCAAACTGTGGGAGGGCGAGACGCCCGTGCGGCTGACCGCGACGGAAAGCCAGTTGATGAAGATCTTTGCCGCGACACCGGGCGAACCGATCGGGCGGACCAAGCTCGTCGAAGATCTTGGGCGCGCGGGCGGCAAGGACGGTCAGGCACAGGAACGCGCGGTGGATGTACAGATCACGCGGCTGCGGCGAAAGCTGGAATCAGACCCTAAACAACCGCGATACCTTCAGACGGTGCGCGGCGCGGGGTATATGCTCGCGCCGGATTGAGCGGCCGCGCGCGGTTTGCCGGGCTCCGGATCACGTCCGGGGCGTGGGTTGTGCTGGACGACTCCCTAACGCTTGCCTACCGTTGCGCCCATGACCACTGCCCTCTTCTCTCATCCCGATTTTCGTGCGCATGTCACACCGCCCGGTCACCCCGAACAGGTGGCGCGGATCAAGGCGGTGGATAGCGCGCTTGGTGCGCCGGCCTTTGACACTCTCTTACGGCGCGAGCCACCTATTTGCAGCGAAGCTGATCTTCTGCGCGCACATCCGCAGGATTACATCGACCGCATTCGCGACGCCGTGCCAGACAGCGGTTGGGTGGCGCTTGATGCCGATACCCATCTGTCGCCCGGATCGCTGACCTGTGCGATGCGGGCGGTTGGCGGGAACGTAGCGGCGGTGGATGTGGTAATGGCCGGGGATGCGACGAATGCGTTCGTGGCCTGCCGCCCGCCGGGGCACCATGCCGAAAAGAGTACGGCGATGGGGTTCTGCCTGTTCGGATCAGTGTCTATTGCGGCGAAACATGCGATGGATCACCACGGATTGACCCGCGTCGCGATCGTGGATTTCGATGTACATCACGGCAACGGAACTCAGGACATCCTGTGGGACGAGGCCCGCGTTCTTTATGTTTCGTCGCACCAGATACCACTTTACCCCGGCACCGGGGCCGCACACGAAACTGGCGCGCATGACAATGTCATGAACATTCCGTTGGCGCCGATGACCGGCGGGGCCGAGATGCGGCGGGCCTATTCGGACGAGGTTTTGCCCGCGCTCGATGATTTCGCGCCAGAGCTGGTGCTGATCTCGGCCGGGTTCGATGCCCATGCCGCCGACCCGCTGGCCAACCTGAATTGGTCGACGCAGGATTTCGCCTGGCTTACGCACGCGATCTGCGACATCGCCGACGCGCATGCGGGCGGTCGCGTGGTCTCGACACTGGAAGGCGGGTATGATCTTTCCGCATTGGCCGCGAGCGTGGCGGCGCATGTCGGGGTATTGATGGAGCGGGGCGGATGACCGGAAAAGACCTGTCGGAAATGAGCTTTGAAGAGGCGATGGCCGAGCTTGAGCAGATCGTGGGCCGACTGGACAGCGGCAGTGTGGAGCTTGAGGAATCCATCACCCTGTCTCAGCGCGGCGCAGCGCTGAAGGCGCATTGCGAGGCCAAGCTGAAGGATGCCGAAGAAAAGGTGGCCGCCATCACGCTTGACGAAAACGGTCAGCCCAAGGGAACCGAGCCGTTCGAGGCATCGTGAGTTTTTCCGATACACTGACGGGGCGGGCGGTCGATATTAGTGCCTGCCTGATGGCGCAGCTTGACAGATTGCCGGACAGCGCGGTGCGCGATGGGATGGTGCATGCGCTGAGTGGTGGGAAGCGGTTGCGCGGGTTTCTTGTCATCGAGTCCGCGCAGCTCTTCGACGTTCAGCCCGACCGGTCGGTGCTGGGGGCCGCGGCGATCGAGGCGTTGCATGCCTATAGCCTTGTGCATGACGACCTTCCTTGCATGGATGATGACGATCTTCGGCGTGGGCAACCCACGGTGCATATCAAATGGGATGAGGCGACCGCGGTTCTGGTTGGCGACGCGCTGCAATCATTGGCGTTTGAATGTCTAGCGCGCCTTGATTTGCCCGCAAAGCGCCGGATTGCCCTTGTCGAAGCCCTCGCCCGTCAATCGGGGGCGGACGGCATGGTTCTGGGCCAAGCCCAGGATATTGCCGCCGAAACCGCCGGGCGCATGCTGACATTGGACGAGATCACGACGCTTCAGGCCAACAAGACCGGCGCGCTGATTGAATGGTCCGCGGTGGCCGGGGCGTTGATGGCGAATGCCGACCCTGCCCCGCTGCGCGCATATGCCCGGGCGCTTGGTCTTGCCTTTCAGATCGCGGACGACATCTTGGACGTTGAAGGGGACGCCGATCTTGCGGGCAAGCGTCTTGGTAAGGACGACGCGGCGGGCAAGGCGACCTTCGTGTCGTTGCTGGGCCTTGATGCGGCCAAGGCACGGGCGGCCGCCCTTGTTCACGAGGCGGAAACCGCGCTTGCGCCATATGGGGACAGGGCCGAAACCTTGCGGGAGGCGGCCCAGTTCGTTATTGCCCGCGACCTGTGATCGGCCCGTTGGAGGGATGGATGAGCGAACAACCGGCAACACCCATGCTTGACAGGGTCAATGTCCCTTCGGACCTCAAGCAATTTTCCGACCGGGACTTGCATCAACTGGCCGAAGAATTGCGTGCCGAGACGATCAGCGCGGTGTCCGTCACCGGTGGCCATCTTGGTGCGGGGCTTGGCGTGGTCGAGCTGACGACCGCGCTTCACGCTGTATTCGATGCGCCCAAGGACCGGATCATCTGGGACGTCAGCCACCAGTGCTATCCGCACAAGATCCTGACCGGGCGGCGCGAGCGTATTCGCACCCTGCGCATGAAAGACGGGCTGAGCGGGTTCACCAAGCGGTCCGAAAGCGCCTATGACCCGTTCGGGGCGGCGCATTCCTCGACCTCGATCTCGGCGGCGCTGGGGTTCTCGGTGGGGCGCGACATGGGGCAGTCCACGGGGGACGGGATCGCGGTGATCGGGGATGGTTCGATCAGCGCGGGCATGGCCTATGAGGCGCTGAACAATGCAGGCTCGGAAGGGCGACGTTTGATTGTGATCCTGAACGACAATGAAATGTCGATTGCCCCACCGGTCGGTGCAATGTCGGCGTATTTGTCCGACCTTTCCAACGGTCCGCTTCAGCAGATGAAAGAACTGGCCGAGGG
>JABDPT010000067.1 GCA_013042605.1 Paracoccaceae bacterium | reverse complement strand
CGTTCGTTCTGAGCCAGGATCAAACTCTCAAGTTGAAAAGCTCTTGCGAGCTTATCCTTGACGTTCGAACCTCTGCACATCGCCCCGGTCGGAAAACCGGGGCAGTCATCTGTTTGTTGTGCTTCAGTTACCGAAGTAACGTAAAGCCGTCCAAACAGTGAAGCTGACCTTTCTATCATCGGCCGAAGCCTAAGAAAGTCGATATGAAGAGGCTGATCCATCGAAAGGACCAAACCGCCCACATATCTCTTCAGATACTATCAATTTCAAAGAGCGTAGAGACAAAAGTGACTGAGTGCGCCCTAACTTCCTTGGCGCGCCCCGCCTCATCTATCTCTATTTTTTCTTGCGTCTCGTTGCCTTGCGGCCCGTCTGGCGCCCCGTTGGTGCATCTCTGCGCCGCCGGTGAGGGGCTATTTACGGAGCCACGCCACAGACCGCAAGGGGTTTTTTTCCGAAAGATGACATTTTTTTAGCATCCGCCGAAGCGCCAACAAAATATGGGGTTTCGCGCAATGATTACAACTACCGGGGACTCTTCGCGAAAGAAATCTCTCGCAGCACCGGTCGAAAAACGGGCGTCTTGGGGATTATCCACAAGGTTCTCCACGGAATCTCTCGTCAAACCGGCCGTGCTGGCGACGACTCGCGACCCGAGTCGTTGCTTTCTCCGCTCAAGCGCGTCGTTTGGGAAGCCTGAGCGCCAGCAAACCGACGACCCCCAAAAGATACAGCGCCGGCTCCATCTCCCAGGTTTTGGTCAGCATGACGAAATGCACCGCCCCCAAAACCACCGCAGCATAGCTAAGCTGATGCAGGCGCCGCCACTTCGGCGCGCCCAACCGCCGGATCGACCAGTTGTTCGATGTCAGCGCGACCGGGATCAGCAACACGAAGGCCGCCATCCCGATGGTGATATACGGGCGCTTGACGATATCGGCCCAGATCTGGCTCCAAAGCTGCACATCCAGAAACAGCCACACCAGCAAGTGACATGTAATATAGTAGAAAGCGATCAACCCAAGCGCGCGGCGGAACTTGATCAGAGTGATCCCGGTGAACCGTCGCAGCGGCGTAACCGCCAGCGTCGCGATCAAAAGCTGGAGCGCCAGTTCGCCAAGCCGATGCTCAAGCGCCTTGATCGGCTCAACGCCCAGGCCCCCGGTCACCCCAAGATAAAACAGCCAGACCGGCGGCAATGCACCGACAAGGTATACTGGCCAGGTCGGGAAATGCCGCAACCGGTCATTGATGGTTTGCGTCGCCGTCAGAATCATCCGCAACAGCCCTCGCCGGACTGTATCGGCGGGCAGGGTACCGTCCCGTAAGAACAGAAGACACAGCAGTCGCCTGGCTTGGGGCGCAAGACCGCGCCGCACGATTTGCAGTCATGGAAGAACTGACACGCATCCGTCGGCATCGTCTCGGTCGCTGTCGCGGCGCAGTGCGGACAGGTCAGGGTTGATTGAAGTTCCAACGGACCGCTCAGTAATACTTCCGAAGGTCCATGCCTGCGTACATCGACGCAACCTCATTGGCATAGCCATTGAACATCAGGGTCGGGATCTTTTTGGCAAACAACCCACCGCCGATGCGCCGCTCGGTCGCCTGGCTCCAGCGTGGGTGATCCACCTCGGGGTTCACATTACTATAGAAGCCATATTCGTTCGGCAGGAGCATGTTCCACGAATTCGCCGGCTGTTTGTCGGTCAGGCTGATCCGCACGATCGACTTGATCGATTTGAACCCGTACTTCCACGGCACGACAAGACGGATCGGCGCGCCGTTCTGGTTCGGCATGTCCTCACCATAAAGACCGGTCGCCATGAGTGTCAGCGGATGCATCGCCTCATCCAGACGAAGCCCTTCACGATAGGGCCAGTCGATGGTGTTGCGACGCTGACCCGGCAGTTCGGACGGGCGCACGAGCGTTTCAAACGAAACATACTTGGCCGAAGGCTGTACGCCGACCTGATCGAGAAGGTCTTTGAGCTCGAACCCGTTCCAGGGGACGACCATCGACCACGCTTCAACACAACGAAGGCGATAAATCCGCTCTTCTATCGATTTGCCACGCAGGATATCGCCAAGATCATAGGTGCCGGGTCGGTCGACCATGCCGTCGATCTTGATCGACCACGGGTCGGTTGTCAGAAGGCTCGCGTTCCGCTTGGGGTCATCCTTGCCCGTGCCCATCTCGTAAAAGTTGTTATAGCTCGTGATCTCTTCCCACGTGTTGGGAACCAGATCGTCCTGCGCCTGCGCACGCCCGGCAAGGGCGCCACCGATGGCCATCGCACCCGCGCCCATCATCAGCTGTCGGCGGTTCACGTAGTCCGCTTTCGCGGTCACGTCGCTCCACTTCAGGTCGCTTCTATATCGGCCAGCCATAATCATTCTCCTCGAGGTCTGCACCTGCATCGCCTAAGAAATGATCACTGGGAAGACAAATTCTAGCGATCTCACGAAGCTGTCAGACGCATTACAGTCGGCGACATTTCGCCAAACCGGCACGGATCTCTAACAGATTTGTTATTGGAAACCGAAATACCGCCCGGCTTAGGCGGGGCAAGCAAATCGTCAAGCCACAATCCCACAAATATTCTGCAAATCCAGTCTCTTATCTGGCGCGTAGCACTGACGATACCAAAACGGTATTCACACACAATCTTGGGAGATTACTCATGCTTCGCAGAACCTTTGTTGCCCTCGCCGCAAGCACCATACTCGCCGCCCCCGCCTTCGCAGGTGGCCACTCGAAAGACATCGTCGACACTGCGGTCAATGCCGGTTCGTTCGGCACACTTGTTGCCGCCGTGCAGGCCGCCGGCCTCGTGGAAACGCTGAAGGGCGAAGGCCCGTTCACCGTTTTCGCGCCCACCGACGAGGCTTTTGCGGCACTGCCCGAAGGCACCGTCGAAAACCTTCTCAAGCCCGAGAACAAGGACCAGCTGGTTTCGATCCTCACCTACCACGTGGTCCCGGGCAAAGTGATGTCGGGCGATCTGACCAACAACATGGAAGCCACGACCGTTCAGGGCTCGGACGTCACCATCATGACCGAAGCCGGCGTAACGGTTGAGGGCGCAAACGTCGTCACAGCCGATGTGGAAGCGTCGAACGGCGTGATCCACGTCATCGACACCGTGATCCTGCCGGGATCGTAAATCCGGACTGTCACCACGAAACAGGGGGGCCCCGGCTCCCCTGTTTTTTTTATTCAACGGAAGAAAGAAACAGGACATGAACAGACGCTTTGCTCTCAGGTCGACCGCGCTCGCCGCCGTCGCCGCGCTGATAACGGCTTGTACCCCGATGATGGATGATGGCGACGACATCGTCGATATCGCCGCATCGAACGAAGACTTTTCGACCCTCGTCGCCGCCGTAACCGCTGCCGGCCTTGTCGAAACACTCAAAAGCGATGGCCCGTTCACGGTCTTCGCGCCGACCAACGACGCCTTCGCCAAACTGCCCGAAGGAACGGTCGAGTCACTGCTTAAACCTGAAAACCGCGACACGTTGGTCAGCATCCTGACCTATCATGTAATTCCGGATGCCGTGACCTCGGACCAGCTGGCCGGCCAGCGCCTGAACGTGGCGACGGTTCAAGGCGACACCGTGCATGTCGATGGCACCTACGGCGTAACCGTCAACGACAGCACCGTCACAAGCGCCGATATCATTGCAACAAACGGCGTGATCCATGTGATCGATACGGTCCTGATCCCCGAATAACCACATGCACAACGACCAAGGGCCCCGCGATGCTGCGGGGCCCTTTTGGTGTCACCGGATCGTCGGTTCTAGTTGTTTATCTCGATAGCCGTCGTCATGTCGTAGTCTTCCGC
>JABDPT010000060.1 GCA_013042605.1 Paracoccaceae bacterium | reverse complement strand
CTGCGGGGCGCATTACGAGTTCGAGCCACAGACCCTTGGGTTCGAGGCGACGGAGCCTTCGGGTGACGGAAACTGACGCCAGAACACGACTGAAGGCGGCGCTTGAGAGATCGGGCGCCGTCTCTTCAGATTTCGACCTGAACCCCGGCGTGACACTGCCGCCCGGGCGCAAACTTCGCGCAGCGGGCGTTCTCATCGCCCTGCGCGAGCAGGAGGGCGAGACACAGGTTATCCTGACGAAACGGTCCTCGGCACTAAAGCACCACCCAGGCCAGATCGCGTTTCCGGGCGGAAAGGTCGACGCCGACGACCGTGACGCAATCGCCGCCGCCCTGCGGGAAGCAGAAGAAGAAATCGGGCTGCCCCGCGATATCGTTGAGGTGATGGGTGCGTTGCCGACACACGAAACCGTCACCGGATTCCGCGTTACACCCGTTTTGGGCTGGATTAGACAGGAATTTGACCTGCGCCCCGAAGCCGGTGAAGTGGACGAAGCGTTCTGCGTTCCGCTGTCACATGTGACCGATCTTGCACAGTTTTCCATTCAATCCCGGCGCTGGCGGGGTCAAAGACGACATTACTATACCGTTCCGTGGGGCCCGTATTATATCTGGGGCGCAACGGCGCGCATGCTGCGCGCGCTTGCGGAAAGGGTAACGGCATGACCAAGATCACGGCACCCTGGATAAGCCGCGCGTCATCCCGCGCGGTTGTGACCGCGATTGAGGCGGGTGGGTTCCAGGCGCTGTTTGTCGGCGGATGCGTGCGAAACGCCCTGATCGGTGCGCCGGTCGCCGACATCGATATCGCAACCGATGCGCCCCCACACCAGGTCATTCGGCTGGCCGAAGCAGCCGGGTTGAAAGCCATCGCGACCGGTATCGAGCATGGCACCGTGACATTGGTTTCAGACGGCATCCCGTTTGAGGTGACAACATTCCGACGCGATGTAGAAACCGATGGCCGCCGCGCGGTTGTCGCCTTTTCCACCGATATCATCCAGGACGCGCGCCGCCGCGATTTCACGATGAACGCGCTTTATGCGCAGTCCGATGGCGCGGTGATCGACCCGCTGGGAAAAGGGCTGTCTGACCTATCCGCGCGCAAGGTGCGGTTCATCGACGACGCCGAGGCCCGCATTCACGAAGATTACCTGCGTATCTTGCGCTTTTTCAGGTTCCACGCCTGGTACGGCAAACCCGAGATCGGCCCTGACCCCGAGGCGCTTGCCGCCATCTCCAGCAGCCTGGGCGGATTGGCCGGGCTTTCGGCAGAACGTATCGGGGCCGAGATGACAAAACTTGCCGCGGCCCCCGACCCGGCGCCCGCGTTTGCAACGATGGAACAGGTTGGGGTGCTGACGCATGTCTTGCCGGGGGCGGATGCCAAGGCGATACCACTTCTGATCGATCTGGAAACGCGCCTGTCCGTGGAACCCGACGCCATGCGCCGGTTGGCCGTGATCGGAGGAGAAGACGTCGGCGACCGCCTGCGACTGTCGCGAAAGGACGCGCGGCGGCTGGAAATCATCGGTTTGGCCGCGCGCAACATGATGGGCCCGGAAGAGCTGGGCTACCGGCTGGGCGCCCAGACGGCGTGGGATGCGCTTCTTGTCAGGTCCGCGCTATCAGGGTCCGACCTGTCCGCTGTCGCCTATGAAACCGTCAAGCGTGGGGCCGCCGCACAGTTCCCGATTTCCGCGCATGACCTGCAAGACCGCCTTGCGGGGCCAGAGCTTGGGGCCGAATTGAAGCGCCTTGAAAACCGGTGGATCGCCTCGGGCTTTGCGATCGACCGCGCCTCGCTTCTTGCGCACGGCGATTGAGCTTGCCCGCGATTTCGTGTCTTAGGGCGCGATGGGGTTTGATCCGCTATATGCATTCGTCTTTGCCGGGCTTTTTTCGCCCGGACCGAACGTCATTCTGCTGACAGCCAGCGGGGTCAGGTTCGGGTTTCGACGGACGCTGCCACACGTGCTTGGCGTTGCCGCCGGCGTAGGGATCATCGCGGCGCTGACAGGGCTTGGGATCGGGGCACTTCTGTCGGCGCGGCCCGCGCTTGAGCTGATCCTGAAGCTCGCGGCGGCATCTTGGATCCTGTGGATGGCGTGGAAGCTGTTCACCAGCACAATGGGTCCGGCGGCGAAAGAACGTGATCGGCCGTTCACGTTCATCGAAGCGGTGCTCTTCCAATGGGTGAATCCGAAAATCTGGGCTGTCGCGCTTGCCGCATCCTCTGGCTATAGCCTGGGTCTGGACCCGGTGGACGAAGCGGTGCGCCTCGCGCAGGCGTTTTCCGGCATCAACCTTTTTGTCTGCCTGTTCTGGAGCTTTGCGGGAAGTTTGCTGTCGCTCTTGCTGGCAGCACCCGTTGCCTGGCGCGTGTTCATGCGCGTGATGGCCTTGGCGCTTGCGGGGTCGGCGCTGATGGTTTTCCTCTAACACCATTCAGGCTATATCGGACGGATATTGCAAAAGGCATTCAGCCCCCGTGTTCCGCCTATTCGAAAACCTTGTCGACCCGTATGTGGAATACGAGGAGAACGACAAGCCGCCGACCCGTCTCTGGCCGTTTATGAGAGACTATTCGCGCCCGTTCACGCGGGTTTTCGTGATGGCTGGCCTCATGTCGATCGTAATCGCCACGGTCGAGATCTGGCTGATCGCCTATATGGGCCGGATCGTCGACATTCTGGGCGAAACCGGCCCGGCTGATCTTTGGGATGTTCACGGGACCGAACTGATCCTCGTCGCGGTCTTCCTGATCTTTCTGCGCCCGTTTTTTCAGGCTATCGATGTTGCCCTTCTCAACAATGCGATCCTGCCGAATTTCGGCACGCTAATCCGCTGGCGGGCGCATCGGCATGTGTTGCGACAATCGGTGGGTTGGTTCGAAAACGACTTTGCCGGTCGCATCGCCAACCGGATCATGCAGACCCCGCCCGCGGCCGGGGAAGCGGTGTTTCAGGTCTTTGACGCAATTACCTTCGCGCTTGCCTATTTCATTGGCGCGGCAATTCTGCTCTCGACCGCGGACCCGTGGCTGGCGGTGCCGCTGGTCATCTGGCTTGGGCTTTACGCCGTCCTCGTGCGCTGGACGGTCCTTCGGGTCGGGCCTGCGTCGAAGGCCGCGTCAGACGCGCGCAGCGAGGTGACGGGCCGGGTCGTCGACAGTTATACCAACATCCATTCGGTCAAGATGTTCGCGCATCATGATCGAGAGTTGGAGTATGCCCGCGACGCCATCGAAAAGACCCGCACGACCTTTCAGAAGGAAATGCGGATCTTCACGATCATGGACCTGTCGCTTGTTACGCTGAACGGGCTTTTGATCGTGGGCTGCGTCGGCTGGGCGATCTGGCTTTGGGTCGCGGGAACGTCGAGCGTTGGTGTCGTGGCTGCCGCCGCCGCGCTGTCGCTGCGGCTAAGTGCGATGACCGGCTGGATCATGTGGGCGTTGACGTCGTTCTTCCGCAATCTGGGGATCGTGGCCGAGGGGATGGAGACCATCGCCCAACCGATCACACTGGTCGATGCGCCCGGTGCGAAGCCGCTGGAACTGTCGGCGGGACGGATCGAGATGAAGGGGCTGAGCCACCATTACGGGCGCGGCGCGGGCGGTATTGCCGATATCGATCTGGTGATAGAGCCCGGCGAAAAGATCGGCCTGATCGGTCGGTCGGGCGCCGGGAAATCGACCCTCGTCAAGCTGCTTTTGCGGTTTTATGACCCTGATGGCGGACGGATCGAAATCGACGGGCAGGACATAACAAAGGTCACGCAGGACAGTCTGCGACAGACCATCGGCATGGTGCAACAGGACAGTTCGCTTTTGCACCGGTCGGTTCGCGAGAACATTCTTTATGGTCGCCCCGAAGCAACCGAAGAAGAAATGCTGGCCGCCGCCCGGCGGGCAGAGGCGGATCTGTTCATTGCCGATCTGGAGGATCAGAATGGCAACACCGGATACGACGCGCAGGTCGGCGAACGTGGCGTGAAACTGTCCGGCGGGCAAAGACAGCGCGTGGCGCTTGCCCGGGTGATGCTGAAGGACGCGCCGATCCTTGTGCTGGACGAAGCGACAAGCGCGCTTGATAGCGAGGTTGAGGCCGCCATTCAGCAGACGCTTTACGGGATGATGGAGGGTAAGACGGTCATCGCCATCGCCCACCGGCTGTCGACCATCGCGCAGATGGATCGCATCCTAGTTCTTGACGACGGACGCATCGCAGAACAGGGAAGCCATGCCGAGCTTTTGGCGCGGAACGGTCTATATGCTCGGTTCTGGGGCCGGCAATCTGGTGGCTTCATTGGCACCACGGAGGCGGCTGAGTGAACATTCGCGATCTGATCGACGCCTTTCAACATGCAGAAGGGCCACCGCCCAACCGGCTGGGCGCGTTCTTCCGTTGGTCGCTGCGCGGGGCGTTTCCGGTGCTTTTCCTAGCCGCGGCCATCTCGGCAAGTGCCGGGGCGCTCGAGGTTGTTACGGCGGTTGTGTTGGGCGCGGTCATCGACGCGGCGCTTGCGTCCGGACCGGCGGAGTTTTTCGCAGAAAACTGGCTGATCCTGCTTGGGTTCGCGACCTTTTTCGTGGTCGCACGACCCCTGATTTTCGGCCTGAGTGCTGCGGCTAACTCCATCGTCGTAGTGCCCAACGTGACCCCGCTCGTCCTGTCACGCCTGAACCGCTGGACCTTGGGTCAGTCGGTCACGTTCTTTGACGACGATTTCGCAGGGCGGATCGCACAAAAGCAGATGCAGACCGCGCGTGCGGTAACTGACGTAACAGGCGAATTGATCAACGTGGTTGCCTTCGCGCTCGCCACCCTGGTTGGATCGGCCTTGCTTTTGACCACCATCGATTGGCGCGTGGCCGGGGCCCTGTCGCTTTGGCTTTTGGTCTATTTCGCACTGATCAGCTACTTTCTGCCCCGTGTCCGGCTGAAGTCGGCCGCACGCGCCGGAGCCCGGGCCATGGTGTCGGGTCAGGTGGTCGACACGATCACCAACATCAAAACCGTCAAACTCTTTGCCTCGGCGGAATTCGAGGACCGGACGGCGCTTGATGCCATGCAAACCTTCCGCCAGCGCGCGCTCGATTTCGGCGTTTTGTCGGCATGGTTCCGGCTATCGCTCATGACCGTTGCAGGGATGCTTCCTGTTCTGCTCATCGGCGGCACGTTGATCTTGTGGCGCGAAGGCGCGGCAACGGCGGGCGATATCGCCGCCGCCGGCGCCATCTCGATCCGCATTGCACAGATGACCGGCTGGGTCAGCTTCACCCTGATGGCGATCTATTCGAATATCGGTGAGGTCGAGGACGGAATGCGCACGTTGACGCGACCTCAGAGGTTGCCCGATGTCGACGATGCGGGCGATCTGGCACATGCGGGCGACATTCGATTTGAAGGGGTGGGCTTTGCTTATGGACGCAAGACCGGTGGGGTTGCCGATATCGACCTGACCATTGCCAAGGGCGAAAAGCTTGGCATCGTCGGGGCGTCCGGGGCGGGCAAATCCACAATGGTTGCCTTGCTCTTGCGGTTCTACGACCCCGAAACCGGGCGCATCACCATTGGCGGTGAAGACCTGCGCCTTATCACGCAAGAAAGTCTGCGCCGGTCCATCGGCATGGTCACGCAGGAAACCGCGATGTTCAATCGATCGGCGCGCGACAACATCCGTTACGGACGTCCCGAGGCCAGCGAAGCCGAGATGATCGAAGCCGCCAAACGCGCCGAAGCGCATGAGTTCATCAAGGACCTGCACGACCACATGGGGCGCGAAGGCTATGACGCCCATCTTGGCGAGCGCGGGGTGAAGCTGTCGGGCGGGCAGCGCCAGCGTATCGCCCTTGCCCGCGCGATCCTGAAAGACGCTCCGATCCTTGTCTTGGACGAGGCGACAAGCGCGCTGGACAGCGAGGTCGAAGCTTCTATTCAGGCCGCATTGGAGCGCGTGATGGAAGGCAAGACGGTTCTCGCCATCGCGCACCGCCTTTCCACAATCGCGCGGATGGATCGCATCATCGTGCTCGATAACGGGCGCATTTGCGAAGCGGGAACGCATAAGCATCTGCTGCAACAGAACGGTCTTTACGCCCGCTATTGGGAGCGTCAATCCGGCGGCTTCCTGCGCTTTGACGAGGCGGCGGAGTGAGCCATACGATCACGCGTCTGGGCCATCTGGGCGAGGGCATCGCAGAGGGGCCGATCTACATCCCCCGCGCTCTGCCGGGCGAGGTTGTCGAAGGCGAGGTCGACAGCGGGCGCATCGCCGCCCCGCGCATCCTGACCCCATCGCCTGACCGCGTGCGCGCGCCCTGCCCGCATTACAAGGGGTGCGGTGGCTGCGCATTGATGCATGCCTCCGACAGCTTTGTTGCCGACTGGAAAACCGATGTGGTCCGGCGCGCCCTTACCGCGCAAGGCATCGATGCGCCGCTTCGACCGATCGAAACTTCACCTTCCGGCACACGGCGGCGTGCCACGTTTTCGGGCCGTCGTTTGAAGTCTTCCGTGCTCGTCGGCTTCCATGGCCGGGCGTCACACTCGGTCGTCGCGGTGCCGAATTGTGCGGTCCTGCACCCCGACCTGACCGCCGCCCTTCCTGTGTGCGAGGCCATCGTCAAAGGCTTCGGGTCACGCCGGGGTACCCTGCGTCTTGCCACGACTCGGTCCGACGCCGGGATCGACCTCGACGTGACCGATGAGCGGGCGCTGGACGGCACTGACCACGTCACGCTGGCGGGATTGGCCGAAGCGCATGACCTCGCGCGGCTTTCATGGAATGGCGAGGTGGTCGTCGAACGCCGCCCGCCTGTCCAGCGATTTGACGAGATTGAGGTAGTCCCGCCACCCGGCGCGTTTCTTCAGGCGACCCGGCACGGCGAAGACACCCTGCGTGCCGCGGTCGTCGAAGCCATCGGCCCCGCCAAATCCGTGGTCGACCTGTTTGCCGGTTGCGGAACTTTCGCCCTGCCTCTCGCGCGCCGTGCCCGCGTCCATGCTGTGGAAGCCGGGTCCGACATGCTCTCCGCCGCCGACCGGGCCTGGCGCAAGGCCAGCGGCCTGCGTGATCTCAGCACCGAAACCCGCGATCTCTTTCGCCGCCCCCTCTTGCCCGATGAACTGGCGCACTATGATGCCGTGGTCATCGACCCACCTCGCGCCGGGGCCGAAGCCCAAATGCGCGAGATTGTCGAAGCCAATATACCCCGCATTGCCGCTGTGTCCTGCAACCCCGTCAGTTTCGCCCGCGATGCAAAATTGTTGATCGACGGCGGTTATCGCCTTGATTGGGTGCAAATCGTCGATCAGTTCCGCTGGAGCCCCCATATCGAGCTTGCAGCCGCCTTCCGACGAGACCATATCGCCAGCGACTGATCGCAGGACCGGGGCATGATGAATTTCCGCACCAATCTCGACAATTGGCTGAACCGCCCCGCGGTGCGCAACACGATTATCGGCATAATCCTTTTCAACGCGGTGCTGCTGGGTCTCGAAACCTCGGCCCCGGTGATGGAGAGGTTCGGCTCACTGATCTTCGCCCTGGACAAGGCCTGTCTCACGATCTTCGTCGTGGAACTGGCGCTGAAGCTTTTTGCGCAAGGTGGGCGTTTCTTCCGCTCGGGCTGGAACCTCTTCGATTTCGTCATTATCGGCATCTCGCTCGTGCCCGGCGCCCAGACCTTCAGCGTGTTGCGCGCGCTTCGCATCTTGCGGATCCTGCGGGTGATCTCTGCCGCACCGCGCCTGCGCCGAGTTGTCGAAGGGTTTATCACCGCGCTGCCCGGCATGGGCTCTGTCTTCCTGCTGATGGCAATCATCTTCTATATCGGGGCGGTGATGGCGACGAAGCTCTTTGCCGAAAGCTTCCCGCAATGGTTCGGCTCGCTCGGCCAATCCGCCTATTCGCTATTCCAGATCATGACGCTCGAATCCTGGTCCATGGGCATCGTTCGGCCCGTGATGGAAGTTTATCCCTATGCCTGGGCCTTCTTCGTGCCGTTCATCATGGTCACGACCTTCGCGGTGGTGAACCTGCTCGTCGGTCTGATCGTCAACTCGATGCAGGAAGCGCATGGCGTGGAAGAGGGCGAGAAGACCGATGCCTATCGCGA
Source organism: Paracoccaceae bacterium (assembly GCA_013042605.1). GTDB lineage: Bacteria > Pseudomonadota > Alphaproteobacteria > Rhodobacterales > Rhodobacteraceae > JABDPT01. The sequence goes on along the minus strand of JABDPT010000060.1, from coordinate 10,754 downwards.
CGAGGTGCTGGCCCGGCTCAGCGCGATCGAACAGCGGCTGAACGAAAAACGCGACTGACGCGAAAGCCTCTTTGTCCGTTAACCCATCTGCCCTATGCTGAAAAAAACATTCGGGCAGCGAGTGCAGGCATGAACAGGCTGATAATGGCGGGCTTTCTGGCCCTTGCGGTGGTGCTTTCGGGCTGTGCCACGAAATTCAAGGATTACGACGGGCCAGAGGTGACGCGCATCGTCGTCTTCAAGGACGCGCGCCGGATGTATCTATTGCACGGCGAGCGTCCGCTTCGCGTCTTCGACATCGACCTTGGCTTCGCCCCCGAAGGCGACAAGCAGGTCGAAGGCGATGGGCGCACGCCCGAAGGCCATTACATCATCGACCGCCGCAATCCCGAAAGCCAGTTCCACCTGTCGCTCGGCATATCGTACCCTTCACCTTCGGATGAACTGGCCGCACGCGAACTCGGCGCAGGGCCCGGCGGCGATATCTTCATTCACGGCACGCCCGCCCTTTTCGCCCAGCGCGGACCCGATTGGACCTGGGGCTGCATCGCCGTCAGCAATGACGAAATGGAAGATATCTACGCCATGGTGAAAACCGGCACCGCGATCAGCATCTATCCCTGACGCGTCCCTGCTTCTTCTGGCCGGAAATATCCCCGCCGGAGGCACCGCGACGCCCGCAGGGCGGCGCAAAACATCATGCGCGTGCGGGCACCGCACGCACGTTCGGAACGGGCTCCATCAGGTGCCCAGGATCAGCGTCCACCAGATCTTGCCCGCCGGTTCCTGAAACCAGGACAGACCCATCTGACGTGCATCCGGATCAAGGATGACCGCGCGGGTGTCCGGCATCTCCATCCACGCCGCCAGTGTTTCAAGTTCGGTTTCATAGGTTTCCGAGATGTTTTCGCCAAGCAGCTGCCCTTGGTACCCAACCCGCGTCACCCGGTCGAGCGGCGAGGATCCGTCGGATCCGAAGTGCCAGGGACGGTTCTGCACCGACATGTCCCGCGAATGCGTCGCTGCCGCGGCGGTCAGCTCGGCGTTCAGCTGAACCGGCGGAATATTGGCCGCCCGGCGCAGGGCATTGACCGAATCCAACATGCGGAACTGAATTTGCGCCGTGTCGGCCTGGGTGATCCGATAGATCTGAGGAATGGGCTTTCCATCCGCACCGATGCGGGGCGCAATCGGCGCCGCACACGCGGCCAGAAGCATCGCAAGGGCCAGCATCAGGGAAGAAATGCGCATCATGTCGGGTCCACCACTCTTATATTTCATCCGGGCTTATAGCGTTCATGCAACCGTTTCAAACAAGGAAGCTGGAACCCGCCGATCTGACGCGCGTTTGATTTGCGACTGCGGCGCGGGCGCAATATGATAGAAGTGATCCGGAAACGGCCAGGAACGGCCGGAAGATGAGGCATGAAATGAAACGACAGACTTTTGGCGCAATGAACCGCCGCCGGTTTCTGGGAAGCACGCTGATTGCAGCGGGCGGTCTGGCAACGCCCGCGCTGGCCATCGGTGAAGACAGTACCGAGTTCCGCGAAGACGCACGCATCGTGCGCCGCAACGCGTCGAGCTTCCGCTCGCTGCAATGGGAGCCTTATTTCTCGAACCTGCGTCGCGGGGCCATTCTGGTCGATACCACATCGCGCGCGCTGCATTACTGGTCCGAGGATGAAAGCATCTACAAACTTTACCCGACCAGCGTGCCGATGACCGAAGATCTGACGCGGCGTGGCCGCACTGAGATCACGAAGAAGGTCGAAGGCCCAAGCTGGGCGCCGACGCCGTCGATGAAAAAGCGTAACCCTGAATGGCCCGACTTCGTACCCCCGGGGCCGGACAATCCGCTTGGGACCCATGCCCTGCATCTGTCGTGGCGGTATTACCGCATTCACGGGACCCATGACACGCGCAAGATCGGGCGACGGTCCTCGAATGGCTGCATCGGGCTTTACAACGAGCACATTGCAGAACTGTTCGAGCTAAGCAGAAATGGCACACAAGTGTTGCTGATTTGACGAAATAAGGCTGGGTTCGAAGCCCGAAATTCGAAAGCCTATTTGCGAGATCGCCAAATTGTTGTTTTAACGCGCGCACGAGGTAGGAATACTTCGCCGTGGGCAGCGTTGGTATATCTGTACGCGGTAATTCTTGGAGGGAACTATGAAGAAAATTATCCTGGCAGCTGCGCTTTCGGCAGCCGCATCGACGGCGTTTGCAGGCAACATGGCAGAGCCGGTAATGGAACCCGAAGTGATGGTCGAAGAGCAGTCGAGCTCGTCGGCTGGCGACATCTGGGTCCCGCTTTTGGTGATCGCAGTTATCGTTGCAGCAGCAAGCTAAGCGCGCAACGTTCCAAGCGAAAGAGGGCGGCAGAAATCTCTGCCGCCCTTTTCATTTAAGGGCTCGGGTCAAACCCAACCGGCAAGGTTTTCGTCAATGACCTGACACAGCGCTTTGATATGGGCGTCGTCATCGTTGAGGCATGGAATATAGGTGAACTTCTCACCCCCGGCCTCTTCAAAGCTTTCGTGAATCTCTTCGTTGATCTCTTCAAGCGTTTCAATGCAATCGGCCGAAAACGCAGGCGCGATCACCGTGATGTTCTTCTTTCCGCTCTCGGCAAGCCGCGCGACCTCTTCGACCGTGTAAGGCTTGAGCCATTCCTCTGGGCCGAACCGGCTTTGGAAGGTTGTCACAAGTTCGGACTTGTCCCAGCCAAGGCGTTCGCGCAGCAGACGCGATGTTTTCTGGCACTGGCAGTGATAGGGATCGCCCTCCATCAAATATCGCTTGGGCACGCCATGGTAAGACGCGACAAGCACGTCGGGCTTTTCGTCCAGTTCGGCATAGGCACGTTCAACTGACTGCGCCAGCGCCTCAATATAAAGCGGGTGCTCGTAATAGGGCGGCACAACGCGTGCGATGGGCTGCCACTTTTCTTCCATAAGCGACCGAAAGAACTGGTCGGCTGCGGTGGCTGACGTCGCCCCGGCGTAATGCGGGTATAGCGGGAAGAAGAGGATCTTCTGACACCCCTGCTCGGCCATAGCGCGCACTTTGGATTTGGTCGATGGGTTGCCATAGCGCATACAGAAATCGACCACGACGTCATCACCGTATTTTTCCGCCATCGCTGCGCGGATCTTTTCGGTCTGCGCCTTGGTGATGGTCATCAAGGGGCTTTCATTCGCCTCTTCGTTCCAGATCGACTTATAGGCCGCACCCGAAGAAAACGGACGTTTGGTCAGGATGATCCCCTGAAGAAGCGGTTGCCAGATCCACGGGCTGTAGTCGATAACCCGGCGATCGGACAGAAATTCGTTCAGATAGCGCCGCATGGACCAGTAATCATAGCCGTCCGGCGTGCCAAGATTGGCCACCAGTACGCCGATTCGCTGACGCGGCACGGTCGGATGGTCGGTTGGCAAATGGGAAACGATCGGTTCAGCTTTGTTCATGGTCTCTTCGACATCGTGCTGCGCATTGGCATCGAGCATAGCGGTTTTCCGGTCTTCTACAGGGTTTTGTTGTCAGGGGACATAACCGGAATCATTCCCGCGTCAATCGCGGGGCGGAATGATCGGATCACCGGCCCCCTTTTCATCCGTGCCAAGCGCATCCGCGAGGCGGGCCGAAGCACTTCCCGGGCGCAAGGGTTTTTGCTGGTTTTCGGCCGGGGCCCAACCGCTCAGGAACACGATCTCGAAAGTTGCCCCGATGCGGCCCCCATCCGCTTCGAAGTGTTCGGCATAGGTGCTGTCGACCTGCGCCAGGAACTGCCGGTTCAACGGCTGACGGTCACGCTGTGCCAGCGCGTTGGTTTCACCCATCGCGCGCAGGTCTTGCACAAGACGCATCACCGATTTGTAGGTCACCGTAAGCGGCATGCTATCGGCCACGGGCAGGGCAAGGCCCGCACGCTGAAGCAACGCGCCGAGATCGCGAATTTCGCCCATCGGCGCCACGCGCGGCGACAGCCCGCCCATCAACCGGGTTTCGGTTTCGGCCAGAACGCTGCGCAATTCGGCCAGCGTGCGCCCCCCGAAAAGCGCCGTGATGCAAAACCCGTCCGGCGCCAGCGCACGGCGCATCTGAACGAGCTGCCCAACGGGGTCATTGGCCCAATGCAGCGCCAGCGCGTGGATGACAAGGTCATGACCCCCGGGGTCCAGATCAAGCACGTCTTCATCCGGTACGATCCGCGCCGCGGGAAAGGCCTCTGACCAGAAATCCGGGAAACCCGTCACGGTGGCCGGTGACTTAAACGTCCTGTTAACTTCGGTGAGTCTTTCCTTGATTTCATCGCGAACCGCCGCGTGCAGAAACATCTCGGGCGCGCGCCGGGCGCGGGCGCGGTGCCGCGCGAGCGTTGCGCGGTCGGTTAGTTCTGGCGGTGACGACATGCGATGCTCCTTGCGGGCCAACCTAGAAAGGGTTTCCCAGAATGCAAACCGCCCTTGGCATACTTTACCCGACACAATGCGCAAGCTGCCGGTCTTTCGTCGAAGCACGGGATTCCCTATGCGGCACGTGCTGGTCGGAAACGCCGTTCCTGACAGGGCTTGTCTGCGACTGCTGTGGGGTCCCTCTGATGGGCGAAGAGGCGGGGGCACGGGCGCTCTGTGACACATGTCTGGAAACACCCCGGATCTGGGCGCGCGGCCGGGCGGCGCTTGAATATCGCGACAATGCGCGGCGGATCGTGCTGGGCCTCAAGCACGGCGACCGGATCGACCTTGCCCGGCCCGCGTCAAAATGGATGGCGGCGGCCGCACAGGACCTTCTGACACCCGATACCTGCCTTGTGCCGGTGCCGCTGCACTGGTTGCGGCGGGTCCGGCGACGGTACAACCAGTCGGTTCTACTGGCTCGCGGGATCGCACAGATCACGGGAATGGATCACATCCACGACGCCCTGCAACGTACGCGCAAGACCATTCCGCAGGACGGCATGACCCCTGCGCAGCGCCATGCCAACCTTGCCGATGCCATGCGCCCAAATCCACGGCGGGAGAGTGAACTCAGAGGGCGTGATGTGATCCTGGTCGACGACGTAATGACATCGGGGGCCACATTCACGGCCGCTGCCGCCGCATGCCGAGCCGCCGGGGTAAACACGATCTCGGTGCTGGCGCTGGCACGCGTTGTAAAGGACTTCTAAAAGGCTATATAGCGCCGGTAACAAGGACGGCGCCATGCAACCGATTGAAATCTATACCTCCCCCTTTTGCGGATATTGCCATGCGGCCAAGCGACTTCTGGCCAAAAAGGGTGCCAGCTATTCCGAAATCGACATATCGCGCCAGCCCGATTTGCGGCAGGAAATGATGGGGCGCGCACACGGGCGCCATACCGTTCCGCAAATCTTCATTGGCGGCAAACATGTCGGCGGCTGTGACGAGCTTTACGAGCTTGATCGCGCCGGAAAACTCGACACCATGCTGGCCGGATAGCGCCGATGCGCGTCGGGTTGGTTCAGCTTTCGTCTTCCGATGATCCAGAGGCAAACCTGCCCATTACGCGAGAATTCGTTCGCGATGCGGCTGGGCAAGGGGCACAGTTCGTCCTGACCCCGGAAGTGACGAATTGCGTGTCTGCCAGCCGGACACGGCAGGCAGAGGTTCTTCATCGCGAGGAAGACGATACGACGCTCGCCACGTTGCGCGAGACCGCGAAAGAAGCCCGTATATGGCTTTTGGTCGGGTCACTGGCCCTGAAAACAGACGATGCAGATGGCCGCTTCGCGAACCGATCTTTTCTTGTATCGCCGGATGGCTCGATCGCCGCGAGATACGACAAGATCCACATGTTCGACGTGACCGTGTCCAAGGAAGAGACATATCGAGAATCGGATGGTTACCGGCCCGGTGACGGCGCAGTTTTGGCAAATGTCAGGGAAACGCCTGTCGGCATGACGATCTGTTATGACCTGCGCTTTCCGCATCTCTACCGCGACCTTGCAAAGGCGGGTGCCCGTATTCTGACCGTGCCGTCGGCCTTCACGCCTGCAACGGGGGCCGCGCATTGGGAAACCCTGCTGCGGTCGCGGGCAATCGAAACCGGGGCCTTCGTGCTGGCCCCGGCGCAATGTGGAACGCACAACGCCACACGGGGCCGTACCCGCAAGACCCATGGGCACAGCCTTGCGATAGACCCATGGGGCGCCGTTCTGGCCGACGGCGGGACTGAACCGGGCGTGACACTGGTTGATCTTGACCTTCAGGACGTGGATGATGCGCGGCGGCGTATCCCCGCACTCCAACACGATCGCCCGTACGAAGGACCTTGATGAGCGAATCCCGCGATCCCCTGGCCGTTGCCCTGTTCAGCGAGATCTTCATGGCAGATCAGCTTGCGCGCAACCGGCTGTCCAAGGCTCTGCCCAAGGGGATGGAGATATCGCATTTCTCGGTGCTCAACCTGCTGGCGCGCAGCAATGGGGAACGCACGCCCGCGCAGCTGGCCAAATCGTTTCACGTCACGCGCGGGGCGATGACCAACACGCTTCACAAGCTGGAAATCGCGGGTCACGTGCATGTCCGCCCCGACTGGGACGATGCGCGGCGCAAGTTCGTGGCGATCAGTCCGGCAGGGCGCGCCGCCCGCGACGCCGCGATTGCCGCCATCGCACCGATCATCGGTGATGTCGTTGAGTCGATCGGAGCCGAAAAGGTGCGTGCCGTGTTGCCGGTTCTGCGAGAGGTCCGGTCCCGGTTCGACGCAGGGGATTAGGCATCTCTGTCGGCGTGCACGCCCATCATGATGCGCTGCATATCCCCGCGCTCGCGGTAGCTGAGGACGAGCAGATAGGCGGAAAGGAAAGCCATCCCGAGTACCGAAGCAACCAGTCCAAGCCCGATTGATGCGCCCGTGAACCCACCGCGCCACGCCACCCAAAGACCCGCCAGCAGCAGGAAGGTCAGAAAATCGAGGTTGAACTGGCCCTGCCAACCGAACGTCAGCATCTCGCCGAAGAAGACCGGGACAAGGCCAAGGCCATCGGTGGCAATGGTGATGCTGGTATAGACCGCGATGATCACGAAAAGAGCGACATGAAAAACCCTAAAGAGTATCATTGTGTGATCCTTCCCTTCACCGGTCAAACGTCGCGGGCCGGGCGCCACATCGGTCCGACAACCACAAGCAAGACGAGGACGTTGAAGGCTGCATTGCTTGGGTTGCCCGAGGTGATGGACCCGGCACTGTCCAGCACGAACCACGCGCACACCCCGATCAGAAAGGTCTGGCGAACTGCTTCGGGTGCCCGATCATAGACCCGTTCCGAAAGGAACCAGATCGTCACGCCCCACCCAAGCAGGAAACCACCCGTTAACGCCGAGAGGAACCGGATCTCATCGGATTGGTAAGATGGAAATCCGTCGATGGGCCAGGCCAGAATATCAAGATCAAGCCGCGCCGGTTCGGTCAGCCCCGGCATGGTCGCCAGAAACAGGAACGGACCGAAAAGACCGATGACAACCGCCGATACCTTCAACCAGAACTTATGTGCATCCCGCGACATGACTGCCTGTCCTCATGAGTGTGTCTCTAGGGCCAATAGCGGACTGGGCGAACGCCAATCAATTACCTCAGAGGCAACTGACAAGCCTGATGGATTTGGGTAATCAGGGTCATGTCCCAGTTCCCCGAAACGCTTAAGACATGGCGCGCGCGCCGCCGCCTCAGCCAGCTTGATCTGTCGCTTGAGGCTGATGTCTCGACCCGCCACATCTCGTTTCTCGAAACCGGTCGGGCCCAGCCAAGCCGCGAGATGATCGGGCGACTTGGCGATGCGCTTCAGATGCCGTTGGATGCGCGCAACCAGATGCTGACGCATGCAGGCTTTGCCGTAATGTACCCTGGGCGGAAGTGGAACAGCGGCGAAATGGCCCCGATCCGCAAAGCCGTAGATCTGACATTGGCCAATCACATGCCGTTTCCCGGCTTGGCATTGGACCGGCTTTGGACGATCCGTCAGATGAACGGATCCGCTGCGTGGCTTTACGGGCAATTCGGGGTGGGCATCGGCGACAGCCTTCTGGATTTGCTGATGTCTGAAACTCTTCCGTCAGCCATTGAGAACTGGCCGGACGTGGCCCGCCACGCCGCCGCACGTCTGCGGACGGAAAGTCTGAGACAAGGCGGTGTACCAGAGTTCGACCGCGTGATCAGGCATCTCTCAAGCGTCGATGAGGCCACGCTGACACCCCCCGAACCCGTCGTGCCAACCGTGATCAGGATGGGAGAGAATCGCCTGTCGATGTTTGCCACGATTGCGCAGTTCGGGACGCCCGAAGACGTCACGCTCGACGATCTGAAGATCGAGCTTTACTTCCCGATGGATGCGCCGTCCGAAGCGCTTTTACGGTCAATGGGCCGGGATTAGGCCCGGCGCACGCTTGCTGTAACGTAATTGACGCTGAGATCCCGGTCCGACAGTCGCCACGACCAGCTGATCGGATTGAACACGAAGCCCTTGCGATCCACCGGGTCTAGGCCGGCGTTTTCGATCAGCTTGTAAAGCTCGTCCGGGGTGATGAATTTCGACCATTCATGCGTACCCTTTGGCAGCCAGCGCATGATGTATTCAGCACCGACGATTGCCATGGCAAAGCTTTTCGGGTTCCGGTTGATTGTTGAACAGACCATCAAACCGCCGGGCTTGAGAAGCGCATGACAGGCGTTGATATAGGCCTGCGGATCGGACACATGCTCAACGACTTCCATGTTCAGCACCACATCGAATTGCTCGCCTGCATCGGCCAGCGCCTCGGCCGAGGTGTGGCGATAATCGATGGTCAGCCCGCTTTGCTCGGCATGAAGCCGGGCGACCGGAATGTTGCGTTCGGCGGCATCGGCCCCGACCACATCCGCGCCCAGCCGGGCCATGGGTTCGGACAGAAGTCCACCACCACAGCCGATATCGAGAATGCGCAAACCCGCAAACGGCGCATCCCCCGACAGGTCGCGATCGAATTCGGCTGCAATCTGGCTGGTGATATAGTCAAGACGGCAGGGGTTGAGCATATGCAACGGCTTGAACATGCCGTCTGGGTTCCACCATTCGGCGGCCATTGCCTGAAACTTGGCAATCTCGGCATCGTCGATGGTATTCTGGGCGCTCTGCATCTGTCGGCTCCGCTCAATAGCTGATATCTGTCGACCGTCAGGGCCGAGTCTCTGGGCTATATAGGGCGATCATGGACAAGGTGGCAGGTCAAAAGGGCGCGGCACAATTTTTGTACCCCGCAATTGATCCCTACGATCAGCGGATGCTGGACGTGGGCAATGGCCATCGGATCTATGTCGAACAATGCGGGCGGCCCGATGGCGTGCCCGTTGTCGTCCTGCATGGCGGGCCCGGCGGCGGATGCAGCCCGGCGATGCGCCGCTACTTCGACCCGGCACATTATCGCGTGATTCTGTTCGACCAGCGCGGCTGTGGGCGTTCGCGCCCCCATGCCAGCGTCGAAGACAACACGACGTGGCACCTTGTCGCCGATATTGAAAAGATCCGCGAAACGCTTGGCATCGATCGCTGGGTGCTTTTCGGCGGCAGTTGGGGGGCGACGCTTGCCCTGATCTATGCACAGACGCACCCGGACCGCGCGCTGCACATGGTGTTGCGCGGCGTCTTCCTGATGACGCAACGAGAATTGAAGTGGTTCTATGGCGGCGGTGCCGGGCAGTTCTGGCCCGACATGTGGCAACGTTTCGTCGACCTCATCCCCGAAGATGAGCGTGACGATCTGATCGCCGCATACAACCGGCGCCTCTTTTCCGACGACCTGATGCAGGAAACCCGATTTGCCCGCGCCTGGGCCAGTTGGGAAAACACGCTTGCCTCGATTGCGAATGACGGACCGGGCGGCGAAAGCCCGGCGGAATACGCGCGGGCATTCGCTCGGCTTGAGAACCATTACTTCTCGAATGCCGGTTTTCTTGAGGAAGACGGTCAAATTCTCAAAAACGCGGAACTTCTATCCGGAATTCCCGGCACGATTGTACAAGGGCGCTATGACATGATCTGCCCGCCGGTCTCTGCCCATGCGCTGCATGCGGCGTGGCCCGGTAGTAAGCTGGTAATGATCCCGCGCGCCGGACACGCGTTGTCCGAACCGGGGATCAGCGCACAGCTTGTGCGCACGACAAATGCACTGCGCCGGTCCCTGACACCTGACGATTAAGTGCTCGGGTGCAGGCTTTGCGCGCGACCGAGCGCTGGTATGCTGGCGCGCACCCGAATCAAACCACGAAAGAGCAGCCTTTTCCCATGACCCGCTTCAGCAGACGTCATCTTCTGCGATCTGGTGCCGCCGCCGGTGTTCTGGCGGCGTCCGGTCTTGGTGCGCAGGCGATGCCCCGGCGCGGCGGCACGCTTCGGGTTGGGGTGTGCGGCGATGCGCGGGCGTTTTGCCGGGAAGCCGTGTTCGAGACGCTTACCGACATCGATGCCGATGGCCGTCTGACCGGGCGTCTTGCGATCGAATGGGATGCCAGTACGGATGCGCGGGACTGGCTGATCACGTTGCGTCCGGGTGTTACGTTTCATGATGGTAAGCCTTTGACGGCACAGGATGCCGCGGCATCGCTCGCAAGGGCGTCCCATGCTTTGGACGGGCTTGAGGATATCCGCGTCGTTGCAGACCACCAGCTTCGGCTTCGGTTGCGCGCGGGCAATACCGGATTGCCGATTGCGTTGTCCGACGCGCGGCTGGCCATCCTGCCCGAAGAGAACC
>JABDPT010000115.1 GCA_013042605.1 Paracoccaceae bacterium | reverse complement strand
CCCATCGACGTTTGCAACGCCAGCCAGCGGCGAATGTCGGGGTCGGTCATCGGCGTCAGGGGGTGGTTCTGCATCCCGCTTTCGTTAAGTAGGGTGTCACCCACGAAAAGATGCCCCTGATAGATCGACCGCCCCGTGCCCGGAAAGGCGGGGCAGACGATGACGCGATGGGCGTCAAGCGCCTCTGCCAGCGCCTCGGCCACGGGGCCGATATTGCCTTGGGGCGTGGAATCGAAGGTCGAGCAGTATTTGAAGAAGAACTGTGTGCAACCCTGCGCCTTCAGCCAGTCGAGCGCGGCCAGCGACTGGGCCACCGCCGCCTCGGGTGCGATGGTGCGCGATTTGAGCGCAACGACCCCGGCCTCGACCCCATCCTCTGCCGGGCCGTCCGGCACGCCGGTGTACTGAACCGTGCGCATGCCTTCCTTGGCCAGCGTGTTGGCCAGATCGCTGGAGCCGGTGAAATCGTCGCCGATACAGCCTAGAAACATTACGACTGTCCCGGCAGTGTCAGCCCGGCATTGCGGGCATAGACCTTGGCGACGGCGGCGTCATCTTCGAGCCCCAGGCCCGAACCTGAGGCCGCGAGGAACTGTTGCAAGGCCGCGGCGGTCAGCGGCGCGCCGAATTTCACACCCTTGGCGATGTCGAGCACGATGCCAAGGTCCTTGGGCCAGATATCGACGCTGGAATGGGGCGTGTAATCGCCGGCAACGATATGTGGCGCGCGGTTCTCCAGCATCCAGCTGGTGCCGGCGCATTTCGGGATCACGTCAAGAAAGGTTTCAGGATCAATGCCTTGGGTCATGGCGAAGGTCATCGCCTCGGCCATGGCCGCGATATGAACCCCGGCCAAAAGCTGATTGGCGGCTTTCATGGCCGACCCGGCGCCTGCGGCATCGCCAAGCGCGAACACCGTGGCGGCGGTGGCATCGAGTACAGGGCGCGCGGCGGCGAAAGCCTCGGGCGTGCCGGAGGCCATGATGCTGAGCGCGCCCTCTGCCGCCTTCACCGATCCGCCCGAGATAGGCGCATCGAGGTAGAGCACGCCGTGGTCGGCGCAGCGGGCCTCCATCGCGCGGGCAAATTCGGGGGCGACCGTGGCGCAGGCGACCACGACCGCGCCGTTGCGGAGTTTCGGCACCACGCCATCCGGGCCGAAGAGCACGGTTTCAGTCTGGGCCGCGTTCAACACCACGATCACCACCGCGTCCAGCGTTCCCGCGACCTCGGTCAGGTCACCGGGCGCACCGCCGGCCTCGGCAAAGCGGTTCTGCGCATCCGGGTTGCGGTCGATACCGAAGGTCACGTGCCCCGCGCGCAAAAGCGAGGTCGCCATGCCTAAGCCCATGGACCCAAGGCCGATCACGGCCAGCCGAAGTGGATGTGTCATCACGTCTCCCCGTAGAAGGCGCCCCTTTTGGGAAAGCAGAAGGGCTTAAGCCCGGGTTTACCAAAATGAGGGGCGAGCAACACCTATTTGTGTGGCTGGGTCAGGGATTTGGATGGAAGGCCACGTGCGTTCGGTTTTCCTTCATGTGGCCCGCCCGGTACGGAGGAAGCGGAGGTGATTGGGCGTTGCAGCGAATGGCGGCTGTGAGCCCAAAGCTGCCGCATTGTGATAGTGTTGAGTGTTGCCAAAAAGCAGTAAAAACTCAGCTAAATCGAAGAGATTAGCGGTCGGCGCGTTGACTACAAAGTCTAACCGTCGCTCAGTGAAGTTCAGCAAAGTCTGCTATCTTACAACTTTGGAGACCAGTATGAAGAAGGTATTAGTATTTCTTACCGTCGGGATTGCACTGTCAGGATGCGCAAAAAAGCCCGAGAACATCGAGCCAACCCCAATCAGTAATCAAACCTATTCGTCTTTCAGCTGCAAGCAATTGACCGCAGAAAAACTTAAGAACACTCAGGCGCTTGATAACCTGAGCGCTGCACAAAATCAGGCCGCGAGCTCGGATGCATGGGGAGTTTTCTTACTTGGGCTCCCGATCAGCTCTATGTCGGGCAACGACAAGGAGGCCGCGATCTCTATCGCCAAAGGCAATATTCAAGCAATCGACAGAGTGCGTGTGGCGAAAGGTTGCGCATAATTCTCTAGTGGCTAGCCGATAGGAACCTTGCTCGCGGAACTCATCAGGGCCAGTGGCAACCGCCACGCAAACAGGCCGGACACACGACTGTACTGACAGACCGTCGCAATCGCAAAAATCGCTTGCAATGCAGGAGCCATCCACACAGGTCGTTCATACCGCCTGCTGTTGCCGCTCTGCAGCAAACGGCGGCTTAGTCCGCAAACCCGCCAACCAGCAATCCCGCCAGTCCTGCCCGGTCCTAGTCACAACAATCCAGGTTCGGGCCCAAGCGGCGCGACGCTGCACCCTCGGCTCAGTCTTCGTTGATGTCGCGTTCCCAGATCTTTATCTGGCCCTTGCGGATCCCCATCGTGCGCCGCAGCACGAGCCAGGCGATCAGCGACCAGACGGCGAAGTAAAGCAGGGTGATGGGCAACGACCCCTCCAACCATCCGCCCAGGGCCCCGCCGATGGCAAAGCTGACCCCGGTGACCGCGGCCCCAAGCGCGAAGCCAAGGAAGATATAGCCGGGAACAAGCACCTCAAGAAACGCGAGCCCCAGCGCGAAGACGATCCAGACCCACCAAAGCGCCCACATCAGCCCCGTCCTTTCAGCATCTTGAAGGCATCGCCGAAGGCCTCGATCGCGGTGGCCGGCACAACGATGGTTTGCTGGCCCTGACCCGCGGCGAGGGTGCCGACGGCTTCGACCTGTTTCAGCGCGACCTGATATTGCGCCGCCTCAAGTCCGTTGGCCTGAATGGCGGCCGCAACGACGCCGGTGGCATAGGCTTCGGCATCCGCCTCGACTCGGCGCGCCTTGGCGGCCTGTTCGGCGGCGTAAAGCTCGGCATCGGCGTTAAGCTCGACGGCGCGCTTTTCACCCTCGGCCCGGGTGACCGCGGCACGGCGTTCGCGTTCTGCGTTGAGCTGTTGAAGCATCGCGTCGCGGGTCGCCTGATCTAGGTTTACATCCAGGATTTCGGCGCGCGTCACTTCGATCCCCCAATCGTCGACGGCATCCTCGACAAGAGCCTTGATCTGGACGATCAGTTGCGCGCGGTTTGACTGAACCTCATCGAGTTCCATCTTGCCGATCTCGGCCCGGACGATCCCGGCCACGGTGGTGGCAATCGCGGCGTCCACATCGCGAATTCGGTAGACCGTGCGCTCGGGCTCGATGATGCGGTAGAAGACGCTGGTTTCGACCTGAACAAGCACGTTGTCGGACGTGATCGCGTCCTGACTGGCGTTGGGAAGCTGGCGTTCGAGAATCGAAATCTCATGGGCGACGCGGTCCAGAAACGGGACGATGAAGTTGATGCCCGGGCCAAGCACCGAGCGCAGGCGACCGAAGCGTTCGACGACATGTTTCTCTGATTGAGAAACGATGCGTACACCCTTGTAAATACACAGAAGAATGAATGCGGCCAGCAAGATCAGCGTGATGCCGCCGCCGCCAAGACTATCGAGAATTTCCTGAAATCCCATACCTTTAACCTCTACTTTAAAGCGTCCCCACCGCGACTATGGCCAGTTTCGACCGGGCATCCTAGTGTGAAGCAAGTATTCCCCCATATCGAAGGGGAAAAACCTCAGGACTGTGACCTTGACATGCAAAGTCTCTGCCGCGATTGCCTGACCCAGTTCGACACAGGTCGCCGGTGCACGGCCTGCGGCAGTCCGCGTGTCACCAGCCACCCGGAACTCTTCGGTCTGACCATCGCGCATATGGATTGCGATGCCTTCTATGCGGCCGTCGAAAAGCGCGACAATCCCGATTTGCGCGACAAGCCGGTGATAATCGGCGGCGGGCGGCGAGGGGTGGTGTCGACGGCCTGCTATATCGCGCGGATCAAGGGCGTGAAATCGGCGATGCCGATGTTTCAGGCGCTCAAGCTTTGCCCCGAGGCGGTGGTCGTGCGCGGACGCATGGATGTCTATGTGTCGGTCTCGCGCGAAATCAGGGCGATGATGGAAGAGTTGACGCCGTCGATCGAACCGCTGTCGCTGGATGAGGCGTTTCTTGATTTGTCGGGCACCCAGCGCCTGCACGGCGCGCCGCCCGCGGTGATGCTCGCGCGCCTGACCCGGCGGATGGAGCGGGAATTGGGCATCACCGGCTCTGTCGGCCTGTCCCATAACAAGTTCCTGGCCAAGGTCGCCTCGGACCTCGACAAACCGCGCGGGTTTTCCGTGATCGGAAAGGCCGAGACGGCGGATTTCCTGAAAGACAAGCCCGTGCGCCTGATCTGGGGGGTGGGCACCGCATCGCAGGCCGCGCTCGACAAGGCGGGCATTCGGACGTTTTCCGACCTTTTGCGCTGGGAACGGGACGACCTGATCGCGCGGTTCGGCTCGATGGGCGACCGGCTGTGGCATCTTGCGCGCGGGCAGGACCGGCGGCGGGTGACACGCAACGCGCCGATGAAATCGGTATCGAACGAGACCACGTTTTACGAAGATACCGCGGATCCGGATGTGCTTGATGGCCATATCTGGCGGCTTTCGGAAAAGCTGTCGGACCGGCTCAAGGCCAAGGATATCGCGGGTCGGGTGGTCACGCTCAAACTCAAGCGCGCCAATCACGCCAGCCTGACCCGCCGGGTCAGCCTGCATGACCCGACGCAGATGGCGGACCGCATTTATCGCACAGCGCGCGGGCTCTTTGACGGGGCGGCGCATGAGGGGCCGTTTCGATTGCTGGGTGTCGGCGTCAGCGACATAACTCCGGCCAAGGACGCGGACCTGTCGGGAGATCTGCTTGATCCCAAGGCCGGCGAACGCGCCAAGGCCGAGCGCGCGGCTGACAAGATCCGCGAGAAATTCGGGCATGAGGCGATCATCAAGGGTCGCGCGCTGCGCTAGGGGCGCGACTTGCGGTATTCGTCCTCGTCCATCCCATGCGCGATCATCCGGCGCTGCATCAGAAGCGACGTCAGGTAGGTGTCTTCGAGAAACCCGGTGGAGTCGATCAGAATACGCTTCTGATCCGCCGCCAGCCGGTCATCGGTGCGCCGCACCAGAAGCTGGCCAAAGCGCAGGTCTTCGATCAGCTTCTCGGTCGTCTTGGGCGACATATCGTCGATCAGCAGATGGCCGTATTCATAGATCGCAAAGACCGGGCG
>JABDPT010000057.1 GCA_013042605.1 Paracoccaceae bacterium | reverse complement strand
CGTCATGACTGCCGCGCGCGCCGTGGATCGCATCGATCAACGCGCCTTCGTGGTTGGACTGCATACACGTCACGCCAACGCCGATCTCGGCGGCGACGCGCGTACACAGCGCTTCGATGTCGGCAAGCGTGGTATGGCCGTAAACCTCGGGCTGGCGCGTGCCAAGCAGGTTGAGGTTGGGACCGTTGAGAACAAGTATCGATGTCATGGCAGCAACTCCTGCGACCTGAGTGATCGATTGCCGGGCGGGTGTCGAGATTTGCGCCGCGGGTTTCGCGGGGATGTATCGCGGATGTCACGTTGAAGAGGGCTGTGTGCCGGGCCGTACTGCGGCATCCTAAAGGCGCATAATCAATATTATGTTAAATAAGAAATAGGCCAAGACAGCGTATCCTGCGCTATATACCAAGGCTGCGGAGCCTATGGCGACATAAACCTTCCCCCGCAGCCCTCTGATATTACGAAGACATATCCGTCACCCGATCATCGGTGACCAGCGCCCCGCATTTTCGTCATAGTGCTGGCGCAAGCGTTGCAGCGCAATGCGCAAGACGATCTTGCCAGACCGAGCCGACCAGCCCATCCGCTTTTCGGCGGCTTCCAACCCTTCGAGAAAGCAACAGCAGCGCAGCACCACATCGCCAAGGCCGGGCCCGAGATCGGCCAGCGCGTCCGTGACGCGCGCGCGGGCCGCCGCCGGACCGTGCGCCGGGCCGCTGCCGCCATCGAAGGCGCCACGATCGCGGGCGGTCAGGAACCGGTCGCAGTTCTGGGCGATGCGCGGCCCCATCTGCGCGAGTTCGAAATCTTCGCGCAGGCGTTCACCCGCGGCCACCAGGTCATCGCTCAGAAACGGATCGCCGCCTTTGTCGCGCCGACGCGCCAGTGCCAGAAGCGGACTTTCGGCAAGGTTGTAGCGCACGCGTTTGCGCGTACCACCAGCTTCGGCGACGTCTTTGTGATCATAATCCCGGTGTTGTTCGGCAAAGGCCGATTGCGACCCGGCCACCCGGCGGCTTTCATCTTCGGCCAAAAGACGCTTGAGCGCGGCACGTCCAGCGGTCGTGATCCGATAGCGGAGCACGCGCCCTGCCCCGGCCTTCACGATCCAGTCGCGCAGCGCCATAGCCTCGGCCACGGTGCGTTCGACGACACCGGTGCGCACGGTCTGGCCATCGCTGCCGTCGCGCACGACAACGGCGTTTTCCATCCCATCGGCCAGCGCCAGACAGGCGCCGGGTTCGGCCAGACGGCGCAGGATACGGCGGGCTTCACGGTCGATTTTACTGTCGCTGGGGATGGTCGACTGGATGTTCATGGGCATGTCCTCACTAGGGTCGCCTGCTGCTGGATCGCCGGAAATGCGCTGTGCAAGCCGGGTCAGCGCGCGGTCGACAAGAATGTCGTCGCGCTGATTTTCGATGCGGCGCACCTGACGCAAAAGCGTGGACGGATGCCGTCCCGCTCTGCGGGCAAGTGCCCGGATCGACTGACCAGAGGTGGTATGTGCGAGATAGGTTTGAACGGCGCCCGGCACCCATTCAGGCAGACAGTCTTCCGCTGTGGCGCTGGATGATAGACGCATATTGCAACCCCCCGGTCAAATCAGCATCGCTAATGCAGTGCAACCTAAAGTTGTTAAAGTTACCGGAGTGTTAACGCCGGGATCGAAAGTTAATTCTGAAAATATTTAATAAATTTGAGGTTTCTGCGGCGTGCGCAGTTCGGCGATTTTGGCAACGCACGCATAGATTGTGCTTGTCTGCCTTCACATCCCACAGGAGCCGCCATGCACACCGACGTCAGAACCGTATCCACCCTGAAACGCCCCAGCCTCTTGATCCGCGCCGCGCGCCATGGGGCCATCGACTATGACCGAAGCCGCGACCTGCGCCGTTTGATGCGCACCGACAAGGCGCCCTCACCCGAACGGGCCGTGGGCGCGCTTCTGGAACAGGAACAAGGGTTGGAAGAGACTCGCAAAAGCGGCGATGCCACCTATTCGGTCATCCGCCATGTCGAGGTGATGATCGCGCTGCTTGCCGAAGCGCGGCTTCTGGCCCGCGCGACCCGGCTGCAGCTCGTCAAGTAAAACTGTCGGGCATCGAGGCTTTCTTGGTCTCGATATACGCCCGCAGCGCTTCGGCGGTCCCGGGATCGAGCGCCGGGGCCTGATAATCGGCCAGCAACTTGGCCACGCGCGCGGACGCCAGTGCTTCGGTGTCGCGCGCGCCTTCGTCCTCCCAGGTCTCGAAGGGTTTGTAATCGAAAAGATTGCTGCGCCAGAACGCATCCTTGAAATGCGCCTGTGTATGCGCACAGCCAAGGTAATGACCGCCCGGCCCCACCTCGCGGATCGCATCCATCGCCTGCCCCGCCTCGCTGGTATCGACACCGGCGGCCAGTTTGTGCAGCACGCCCAGCTGATCGGCATCCATCACGAATTTCTCGTATGACGCGACAAGCCCGCCTTCGAGCCAGCCGCAGGCATGAAGCATGAAGTTCACGCCGGACAAGAGCCCCATGTTCAGGGAGTTGGCGGTTTCATAGGCGGCCTGCGCATCGGGCAGTTTCGACCCGCAGAACGACCCAGCGGATCGGTAAGGCAGGCCCAGACGGCGGGCCAGCTGCCCCGCGCCATAGGTGATCTGCGCGGCTTCCGGCGTGCCAAAGGTCGGTGCGCCCGAATTCATGTCGATCGAGGTCACGAACGCCCCGAAAATCACCGGCGCACCGGGTCGGACAAGCTGGCTATAGGCGACGCCCGCCAGCACCTCGGCCAGCACCTGCGTCAATGTCCCGACAACCGACACCGGCGCCATCGCACCGCCCACGATGAAGGGAGAGATGATCGTGGCCTGCCCGGCGGCGGCATAGGCTTCCAGCGCGCCCATCATCACGTTATCGAACGTGAGCGGAGAGTTGATGTTGATCAGCGAGGTCATCACCGCGTGATCGGCCACGAAATCCTTGCCGAACAGGATCTCGCACATCTCGATGCTGTCCAGCGCGCGGCTGGGTTCGGTCACCGACCCCATGAAGGGTTTGTCCGACAGCGTCATATGCGCGTGCAACATATCGAGGTGGCGCTTGTTCACGGCCACATCCGTGGGTTCGCACACCGTGCCGCCCGAATGGTGCAGCCACTTGGACATATAGCCCAGCTTCACGAAGTTGCGGAAATCCTCCATCGTGGCATAGCGGCGGCCGCCCGCGGCGTCGCGCACGAAGGGCGGGCCATAGACCGGGGCCAGCACAAGGCTGCGCCCGCCGATCTCGACATTGCGTTCGGGATTGCGGGCGTGCTGGGTGAATTGGCTCGGTGCTGTCTGGCATAGCTGCCGTGCAAGCCCCTTGGGCAGGCGCACGCGCTCACCGTCGACATCCGCACCGGCGGCCTTCCAGCGTTCCAGCGCTTCCGGGTTTTCAACGAAATTGACGCCGATCTCTTCAAGAACGGTTTCGGCATTGGCCTCGATGATCTCGATCGCCTCATCGTTGAGGATCTCGAGATCGGGGATGTTGCGCTCGATATACCGCGCCGCTTCGATCCGCACCGCGGTGCGTTCCGCCCGCCGCGCGGCCCCGCCGCCGCCCCGTGCACGTCTGCGCCCTGCCGTTTCGTTCATGCGCCTGATCCCTTGTCCCCGTGACCTGGCTTGCTGAATACACCGAAGTCCAAGGCGCACCAGACCCGAAATTCGCCCCCCTCGTGCCGAAAGCGACATCCGGGACGGGTCGCGGCTGGTGAAACGGCGTTGCAAGGCAGAACGCGTCTCTTTTCGGCATGTTGCGAAACGCAGGCGCGCGGCCTAGGCTTGCCCCAGCCTTTCCATGTGCGGCTAGGGTTCCGTTGCGATACGCAAGCTGGTCCAAGCGCCGTTATGAGCCGGTGGCAGACACCCGAGGACTAAAAGACCAGAGGGGGTGGACAGGGCGTGAAGAAACACGTCTGAACACCAAGCTGGAGCCTTTCGATGTCACTTGCCGGTTTTGCCCTCGTCCTCGCCGCCGCGGTTTGCCACGCAACCTGGAACGTTTTCGTCAAGCGGATCAATGGCGGGCCCGAACTGATCTGGCTCTTTTCGCTGATATCGACGGTGCTTTATCTGCCGCTCGCCATCGGGATCATCCTTGTCGAGCGCCCGGTATTCGACCTGCAACAGATCATCTTCATCCTCGGCAGTGCCGCGCTTCACCTTGGCTATTTCCTCGTCCTGCAAATGGGCTATCGCAACGGTGACCTGTCGCTTGTCTATCCGACCGCCCGCGCGACCGGGCCGCTTCTGTCTACGTCCTTCGCTGTTCTGTTTCTGGGGGAAATCGTCACCGGTCAGATGGCCCTTGGCGCAGGCGTCATCATTTTCGGGGTCCTGATGCTGACCGGGGGTATCAGGCCGGGTGCCAGGCAGGTGTCGGCATCGCTTCTTTTTGGCCTGGGGGCCGGAACTCTGATCGGAAGCTACACGGCCTGGGACGCCTATGCCGTTTCGGTCCTTCTGATCCCGCCGCTTCTTCTGGATTACGCATCAAGCATCGGTCGTGTGGCCCTTCTGGCCCCGATCGCGCATCGCCGGCGTGCGTTGATGCGCCAGCACTGGAACGAACACCGCACCGGTGTGCTGGTCATCGCGATCTTCAACCCGCTGGCCTACATCCCTGTCCTCTACGCCATGACCTTTACGCAAGTCGCCTATGTCGCGCCGCTGCGCGAGGTCAGCGTCGTGCTGACGGTGCTCGCAGGAAGCCTGTTGCTGGGCGAAGGCCATGTGCGACAGCGGCTTACATGGGCGGGCGTGATCCTTGTCGGCATGGTCTTTCTTGTGACCGCCTAGGGTGCTTGAGCCGCCGAAACCCTGACTCATATCAAAGAAAATATATATGCGATATGTTATGTATCGCACATCGCTCACCTCCGGTTTGCACAATCAAATCGGGTCCAGAGCACGGCAAACGAGGGATAGGGTCATGCACAAACATCTTCAAAACGGAACCGCTCTTGCCCTGGTTCTTGGCCTGTTGGCCGGACCGGCATTGGCGACAAACGGATACTTCACCAACGGGTATGACCCGCAATCCAAGGCGCTGGCCGGGGCGGCTGTGGCGGTTCCGCAGGGCGTGCTTGGCATAGCCGTCAACCCCGCGCTCGGCACGCAGTTCGGCAACCAGGCCGATGGCTGCCTCAGCCTCTTCTCACCCGAACGCAGCACCACCTTCGGCGCCACGTTCGAAAGCGAGAACACGCTTTTCCCGATCCCCTGTCTTGGCTCGACCTATGCGCTGAGCAACGGCCGTTCGGTCGGCATCACCATCTTCGGCAATGGCGGTCTGAACACCGAATACACGACCAACTTCTTTGGCGGCCCGGCCCCGCTGGGTGTCAACCTCGAACAGCTTTTCGTGTCTGTCCATTACGCGGCAGAGGTTTCCGACGGGCTTAGCCTAGGCATTGCGCCAGTCTTCGCGTTTCAACGATTCGAGGCGACAGGATTGCAACCGTTCGCAGGCTTCTCGGGCGATCCGACAAAGCTCACCAATAACGGCACGAGCAACTCGACCGGTTTCGGCGCGAACCTCGGGCTTTACTGGGAACCCAACGACGTCTGGGCCTTCGGCGCGGCCTATCGCACCGAGATGCAGATGAGCGAGTTTGACGAATATGCGGGCCTGTTCGCCGAAAACGGTGACTTCGACATTCCCGCGACGCTGACCCTTGGGGCCGCCTATAACGCCACGCCGGACCTGACGCTGACGGCAGAGTATCAGCGCATCTATTACGGTGACATCGCCGCCATCGCCAACCCCTTCGCGGCCGCCGCCCCTCTGGGCGCCGCGGACGGTCCGGGATTTGGCTGGAAGGACATGGATGTCTACCGGCTTGCCGCGGTCTATGACCTTGACGACAAATGGACATTGCGCGGCGGTGTGTCGAAGGCGACCGAGTTCACGGATGCCAGCGAGATCCTGTTCAACACCCTCGCCCCGGCCACGCCGGAATGGCACATCTCGGTCGGCGCGACCTATCAGGTCAATGAAAACTGGTCGATCAGCGGGTCCTATGTCCGCGTGCTTGAAAACGATCTGACCGGCACCGCGCCGCCGCCCTTCCCGGCCGCGCCCGTGACCATCCGGATGGATCAGAACGAACTGACCCTCGGCGCCAGCTACACCTGGTAACGCCCAACTGCCCCGCGCCGGTCCTCCTGTCTGGCGCGGGGCCTCTTGTGTCCGGCACGGGGCGGCCCTATCAGACGGATATGACCGCACCCTCCCATGACCGCCTTCTCATCATCGATTTCGGAAGCCAGGTGACGCAGCTGATCGCGCGCCGCCTGCGCGAGCTGAACATCTATTGCGAAATCCATCCCTACCAGAACGTGACCGAGGCATTTCTGGCCGAATATGCCCCCAAGGCCGTGATCCTGTCGGGCGGACCGGCCAGCGTGATCGATGACGGCTCTCCGCGCCCGCCGCGCGCGGTGTTCGGCTTGGGCGTGCCGATCCTTGGCATCTGTTATGGCCAGCAGGTGATGATGCAGGAACTGGGTGGACGGGTCGAGCGCGGCCATGGCACCGCCGAATTCGGGCGCGCCTATGTCACGCCGGGGGCCGAAGCGCTCGACCTTCTCGAAGGCTGGTTCGAAACCGACCGGGAACAGGTCTGGATGAGCCATGGCGACCACGTCGCCGCCATCGCCGACGGGTTCAAGGTCTATGCAACCTCGCCCGGCGCGCCCTTTGCGGTGACCGCCGATCCCGACCGCCATTTCTATGCCGTGCAGTTTCACCCCGAGGTGCACCACACCCCCAACGGCGCGCGGCTTTACGAAAACTTCGTCCGCATCGCCGGGTTCACCGGCGACTGGACGATGGGCGCCTACCGCGAAGAGGCGATTGCCAAAATCCGCGATCAGGTGGGCGACGCCAAGGTGATCTGCGCACTCTCCGGCGGGGTCGACAGTTCCGTGGCCGCCGCCCTCTTGCACGAAGCGATTGGCGATCAGCTTACCTGCGTCTTCGTAGATCATGGGTTCTTGCGCCAAGACGAGGGCGAGGAAGTCGTGGGCATGTTCCGCGATCACATGAACCTGTCGGTCATCCACGCCCAGGAGCAAGAGCGTTTTCTGGGCGAACTTGAAGGTGTCAGCGACCCCGAAACCAAGCGCAAGATCATCGGGAGGCTTTTCATCGATGTCTTCCAGAAATACGCCAATGAGATCGAAGGGGCGGCGTTTCTGGCGCAAGGCACTCTCTACCCGGATGTCATTGAATCGGTAAGCTTTTCGGGCGGTCCGTCCGTGACGATCAAAAGCCACCACAATGTCGGCGGGCTGCCGGAAAAGATGGGCCTGAAGCTCGTCGAGCCCCTGCGCGAGCTTTTCAAGGATGAAGTGCGCGCCTTGGGCCGCGAGCTTGGCCTGCCCGCCCATTTCATCGCGCGCCACCCCTTCCCCGGCCCCGGCCTTGCCATCCGCTGCCCCGGAGAGATCACGCGGCCCAAGCTCGAGATCCTGCGCAAGGCCGATGCGGTCTATATCGACCAGATCCGCCGCCACGGGCTTTACGATGATATCTGGCAGGCCTTCGTCGCGATCCTGCCGGTACGCACCGTGGGCGTGATGGGCGACGGGCGCACCTATGACTATGCCTGCGCCCTGCGCGCGGTGACAAGCGTCGACGGGATGACCGCCGACTACTATCCCTTCAGCCATGAGTTCCTGGGCGAAACCGCCACACGCATCATCAACGAGGTGCCGGGGATCAACCGGGTGACGTATGACATCACGTCGAAACCACCGGGAACGATTGAATGGGAGTGAGCGTATTTCGGACTTTTGAATGCTAGGCAGAGAAGCCTTCGCCAGAGTGACTGAGAGAGAGGACATTTCCTGTGATTTTGAGAATCCTAGGACTAATGGAACGACTATACATCAGCGTTTTCAGAATAAGAAGCCTTGCAAAACTAAACCGCGCTGTCCTAAGAGCTGCGCTGAGGGCACATGGTTATAACAATTATGCATCGGCGAAAGAGAGCGGAGAAGAATACCTGATCACTGACGTCTTAAGACGCATTAATCCTGAGGTGGTCTTTGACGTGGGAGCGAATGTTGGGAAATACAGCGAAGCCATATTGCGTTCTACAAACGCGGAGGTCCATGCGTTTGAACCGATCCCGATAAATCTCGAACGGCTCCGCGAGATTCAAAATAAGTCGAACGGCAGGTTGATAGTGAACCAGGTCGGCGTTGGGGATGTTCCGGGAATGCTCGAACTCGCATATAACCCCGATGCAACTGCGCACGCGTCTTTTCTCAATAATGTCAATGAGATTCCCTACATCAACAACGAGGCTATGATCGAAGTTGAAGTTACTACACTCGACATCTATGCGAAGAAGCACTCTCTCACCGCGATTGACTTTATTAAGATCGACACGGAAGGCTTTGAGGCCGAGGTCCTGACCGGAATGAGTAATATCCTCTCAAGTGCACCTCCAAAAATGGTTCAGATAGAATTTAATACGCATCAAATGTTGCGAGGTCACTCTATCTACACGCTTTCTCAGCTTTTGCCGGATTTTAAGCTGTTTCAGATGTTGCCTGGCCGCTTGGATGAACGTAATCCAATCGACCCCCTTTCGAATGTCTATCAGTACTCAAACTTTGTGTTCGTAAGGCCGGATATCTGTGATCATGTCGTCTGATCCATATAAAGATTAGGGCTTCGAATGCGACAAGAGTTCTTTGAAAGGCAATAACATGTTATTTGATTGTGCACGCCGTCTAAACCGTTTCTATTGTCGAAATGTTTGGCCAAGCCTTGCAAGGCCGTTCTTGGCTGCCGAGTTTGGCGTATGCCGCATTATGTGGAGAAATAAACTTTCCGCGTCTAGGATCTGGCTAGAATTGGGATCAGGCGAAAAGAAAGGCTCGGGTGGTTGGACAACCGTTGATATACGCGGAGCCGATTTGGCGCACGATATACTGCGAGGAATTCCGCTGAAAGATAACTCAGTGGAACGGATCTATACTTCGCACACATTGGAACACTTTCGTTTTTCTGACCTGGTAGCGCTATTGCACGAGTGTAGGCGCGTACTGGTCGAAGGGGGTGAATTATCCGTTTGCGTTCCGAATGCAAGAAAATACATTGACGCCTATATCCAAGGTGCTCAGTTTGAAACTGAGAATAATATGTACGCACCGGCTGTCACCTCTACTGGATCTGCCATGGATCAAGTAAATTACATAGCCTACATGCATGACCAACATCGCTATCTTTTCGATGGTGAGAACCTTGTGAACACTCTTGCCTTGGCGGGGTTCTCAAAGGTTGAACAAAGGGAGTTCGATGAAAGCCTCGACATACCTCAACGACGGCACCATTCAATATACGCCGTTGCCTGGAAATAGGTGGAGGCCGCAGTTTGCAAACGTCCGACGCTGCCAATACCAATGTAGCGTCAGCGGCTTCGTTTATGGTTAACCTATCGGTACCAGGCGCTCAGGTCTGTGCTGCCAACCGTGACCGGTCATACAAAATTCCCAATACCGACGCCATCATCGTTCTCTCAGGTCCCGGCGGCGGTGCGCCGTCCGTGATCGGGGAAACGCTAGAACGAACTAAGCGGGGCATTGCCCTTTTCCAGGCCGGGCACGCGCCGCTTTTGGTGATGTCGGGTGGGACGCAGGTGGCCGGGTCTCGCCCCGTTGCCGATCGGATGGCCGATGTCGCGGTGGAAGCGGGGGTGTCAGAAGAAGCTATCGCCAGCGAACCCGCATCCCACTCGACCTTGCAGAACGCGCTTTTCACCCGCGCGCATGCGGCGGTGCCGGCGGATGCCAGCATCATCCTGGTCACGCATCGCTATCACCTGCCCCGCGCCTGGGCGAGCTTTCGCTGGGCCGGGTTTCGCGACATCACACTGGTGGCCGCGGACACCGGGCCGATCGAGGTGACACGGCATGTCATGATGGAACGCATCAAATGGCCCGCGAACATCCTGCGGGCCCTCGCGGCTTCGGTGGCCGGGGTTGCGGGCGTGCCCGCCGACCGGATCGCCCCCTATCTGCAATGACCGAGGCGCCCTACAGACCGCTTCTTGCCGCGCTCTGGATGACCGGGGCCATCGGGTCGTTTTCGGCCATGGCGGTGGCGGGCCGCGCGCTCAGCGATGAGCTCGATACCTTTGAGATGATGTTCTACCGTTCGTGCATCGGGGTGGTGCTCGTGCTGGTCATCGGCGGGGCGCTCGGGCGATTGACAGAGATCACCACCCGAAACCTTCACCTGCATATCGGGCGCAACATGTGCCATTTCACCGGCCAGAACCTGTGGTTCTTCGCGCTGACGCTGATCCCGCTGGCCCAGCTTTTCGCACTTGAGTTCACCACGCCGATCTGGGTGATCCTGCTGGCCTCGTTGTTTCTGGGCGAACGCATCACGCGTGTCCGGGCCTTTTGCGCCGCACTGGGCTTTGCCGGCGTGCTGATCGTTGCGCGGCCCGGAAGCGCGGGGTTGGACCCCGGCCTTCTGATCGCGGCGGGTGCTGCGGTCTGCTTTGCGGGCACGTTCATCTTCACCAAGCTGCTGACCCGCACGGCCACCGTGACCTGCATTCTTTTCTGGCTGACGGTCATGCAGCTTGTCTTCGGGCTGATTGCCACCGGATACGATGGCGACATTGCCTGGCCAAGCGGCGCGGCCTGGCCCTGGGTCGCGGTGATCGGGGCGGGCGGACTTCTGGCGCATCTTTGCGTGACCAATGCCCTGACGATTGCCCCGGCAAGCGTCGTCGTCCCGCTTGATTTCCTGCGCCTGCCGCTGATCGCGATCATCGGGATGCTGTTCTATAACGAACCGCTGGATGCCTGGGTTCTTCTGGGCGCGGGGGTGATTTTCGCCGCCAATTACCTCAATATCCGGTCCGAGACGCGCAAGATGACATAATTGTGACGCTGCGGAACAGGTTAATCGCTTACGTAGCGTTAAGAATTGACCAAGAAACAGGCGGTTTTGTAACGAGAACGCCACATCGATGTGACGATCAGGGGAGGATCCATGTCACGTAATCTCATTACGGTCAGCGCTTTGCTGGCCACTGTATCGTCTGCCGCTTTGGCCGGTGGTATCGAACGCAACGCACCCACGACACGTATCCTGTTCGAAGAAGGCCGGTATCTTGAGTTCTCGGCCAGCTCGGTCAATCCCACATTGAGTGGCTCTGGCGGTGATGCGACGGCAATTGGCGGCCCGCCCAACGCGGCGCCCAACGGAACCGGCGACCTTCTTGAAAGCTACTTCACGCTTGGCGCGGGCTACAAGGCGGACATCAACGAAAACCTGTCCTACGCGATCATTATCGATGAACCGCACGGCGTTGACACCAACTACCCGACCGTGGCCGGAAGCATCTATTCCGGCGTGGTCGCAACTCTGGACGCGCGCCAGCTTTCGGCGATCCTCTCTTACGACGTGAACGACAACGTGAAGGTTTACGGTGGTCTGCGCGCCGAAAGCGTGAAGGCGCAAGCCGACCTGCCCTTTATCGGTGCCGCCGCAGGCGGGTACTCGATCAATGCCAGCAGCGACACGTCGTTCGGCTACATGGCCGGTGTCGCCTATTCGCGCCCGGAAATTGCGCTTCGCGTGGCCCTTACCTACTACTCCGACATCGATCATGTCCTTCCAACGTCCGAGACCATTCCGCTCTTGGGCACCACCAACGACACTGTCGACA
The DNA here is from genome assembly GCA_013042605.1 of Paracoccaceae bacterium. Classification (GTDB taxonomy): domain Bacteria; phylum Pseudomonadota; class Alphaproteobacteria; order Rhodobacterales; family Rhodobacteraceae; genus JABDPT01. The sequence goes on along the minus strand of JABDPT010000057.1, from coordinate 1,550 downwards.
TCAAGACACCCCAGTCGGTGAACCTTGAGTTCCAGTCGGGCGTTGCCGAAGACACGCTCGTGTTCGGGTCGATCCGCTGGGTGGACTGGTCGGAATTCGCAATCACGCCGACGCTGTATTCGTCGCCCGGTGTCACCGGCCGCCCGCTGGTTGACTATGAAAAAGACTGGACGACCTACACCCTCGGCGTTGGCCGCCGCTTCAACGATCAATGGTCGGGCGCGTTCCAGATCAGCCATGAGCCGGCAACAGACGTGCTCCCGCTGACGACGCTAGGCCCCGTCGATGGCCGCACAGCCTACACGCTGGCTGGCACCTATACGATGGACAAGGTCAAGATCACCACGGGTCTGAGCTATGTCGATCTGGGGGGCACCGCCAACCTTGTCGACACCAGCTTTGACGGCGGCGACGCCATCGCGATTGGTGTTCGGGTCGGCTATTCGTTCTGATCCCGCTTGGCAGATTTGAAAAGGCCCGCACTGGCAACAGCGCGGGCCTTTTCCTTTTGGGGTATAGCGCAACTTCCGGGTCGCCCCGACCGCGCGCCCACGATACGCCTGCCCCATGAGCCCGCAAAAAACCCTCTCTCCCCGCGCCTGGGCCGAGTTGCTGTTGCTCTCGACCATCTGGGGCGCGTCGTTCCTGTCGATCCGCATCGCGCTGGATGAGATCCCGGTGCTGACCCTGGTCGCGCACCGGGTGGGCTGGGCGGCAATGGTACTCTGGGTCGTGGTGATCGCGATGCCCATCCCCCTGCCCCGCGATCCGCGCGTCTGGGCGGCGTTTTTCGTCATGGGATGCCTCAACAACATCATCCCCTTCTCGCTGATGGCCTGGGCACAGTTGCATATCGAAACCGGCCTGACATCGATCTTGAACGCCACGACGGCGGTCTTCGGCGTGCTGGTGGCCGCACTTGTCTTTGGCGATGAGCGGCTGACCTTGCGCCGGACGCTCGGCGTCATGCTTGGCTTTCTGGGCGTAGTCACGGCCATCGGCATCGGCGCGCTGGCACAGTTCGACCTGCGGTCGCTGGCGCAACTTGCGGTACTGGGCGGGACGCTCTCCTATGCCTTTGCCGGGGCTTGGGCGCGGTCTGTTCTGGGGGCGCACCCGCCACAGCTTGCCGCCGCGGGCATGCTGACCGGGTCGGCGCTGGTTATGGTGCCCGCCGCGATCCTTTACGACGGCCCGCCAAGCTTTGACCTTGCGCCAAGAACCTGGGCGGCCATCGGATATTACGCGCTGATCGGCACCGCCTTCGCCTATCTGCTCTATTACCGCGTGCTGGCGATGGCCGGGTCGGGCAACCTGCTTCTGTGCACCCTGCTGATCCCGCCCGTGGCCATCGTTCTGGGCGCGGTCGTGCTTATTGAGACGCTCAACCCCAATGCCTATCTGGGCTTTGCAATCCTCGCCTTTGGCCTTCTCATCCTCGATGGCCGCATCCTGCGCAAAGGCCACATCCTGCACAGATCGCCGCGCAACTAGCGAAAATCGCTGGCAGAACGCCCTGCCCCCCGTTACCAAACGCCCATGATCTATCG
>JABDPT010000047.1 GCA_013042605.1 Paracoccaceae bacterium | reverse complement strand
ACCCCGCGCATGGCGATATGGCGACCAACGCCGCGATGGTGCTGGCCAAGGGCGCGGGCAAACCGCCGCGCGCGATTGCCGAAGATCTGGCGGCGCGGTTGCGGACGGACGCACGGATCGCGGTGGCCGAGGTGGCCGGGCCCGGGTTCCTCAATCTGCGGCTTGATGGACAGGTCTGGCACGACGTCGTGACCGAGGCGATCGACGCGGGCACGGCCTTTGGCCATTCCGGCATGGGCGCGGGCGTAAAGGTAAATGTCGAATTTGTCTCGGCCAACCCGACCGGGCCGCTGCATGTCGGCCATACCCGGGGCGCGGTCTTCGGCGACGCACTGGCCAGCCTTCTTGAGGCCGCGGGATACGACGTCACCCGCGAATACTATATCAACGACGGCGGCGCGCAGGTCGATGTGCTGGCCCGCTCGGCCTATGAGCGATACCGAGAGGCGCATGGGCTCAGCCCTGAGATCGCCGAAGGGCTGTATCCCGGCGACTATCTTGTGCCGGTGGGCGAGGCGCTGAAAGAAAAATACGGCGATACGCTGCTCGACAAGGGCGAAGACGTGTGGCTGGCCGACGTACGCACCTTTGCGACCGAGGCCATGATGGACCTGATCCGCGACGATCTGGCGGCCCTTGGCGTGACCATGGATGTCTTCTTTAGCGAAAAATCGCTTTACGGCACCAATCGGATCGAGATGGCTCTGAAGGCCCTCGAAGACAAGGGGCTGATCTATAACGGTGTTCTCGAACCCCCGAAGGGCAAATTGCCCGAGGATTGGGAGCCGCGGGAACAGACGCTCTTCCGCTCTACAGAGGCGGGCGACGATGTCGATCGCCCCGTGCGGAAATCGGATGGAAGCTGGACCTATTTCGCCCCCGACATCGCCTATCATTACGACAAGGTGCAGCGCGGGTTCGATGCGTTGATCAACGTTTTCGGCGCGGATCACGGCGGATACGTCAAGCGGATCAAGGCCACGGTCTCGGCCCTGTCGGACGGGTCGGTCCCGCTTGATGTGAAGCTCACCCAGCTTGTGCGGCTTTTCAAGAACGGCGAGCCCTTCAAGATGTCCAAGCGGGCAGGGACCTTCGTGACCCTGCGCGACGTGGTCGATCAGGTGGGGCCTGATGTGACCCGCTTCATGATGCTGACCCGCAAGAACGACGCGCCGCTCGATTTCGATTTCGCGCGGGTGACCGAGCAATCCAAGGAAAACCCGGTCTTTTACGTCCAATATGCCCATGCCCGGGTGAAATCGGTGATGCGCAAGGCCGAAGAGGCTGGTTTGCCCGTTTCGGACCATCCCCGGCTTGAGGACGGGGCCGAATATGACGTCGCCCGCAAGATCGCCGAATGGCCGCGCCTGGTCGAGATTGCCGCGCGCAACAACGAACCGCATCGGGTCGCCTTCTATCTCTACGAGCTTGCCTCCGAATTCCACACGCTTTGGAACAAGGGCCACGAAAACCCCGCCTTGCGGTTCATCCACGAGGACGACCCAGAGGCCACAGCCGCCAAAATTGCCCTGCCTCGGGCCGTAGCCGTTGTTATTTCAGCCGGATTGGGTATTCTGGGCGTGAAACCGGCCGAGGAAATGCGCTGACAACAAGCGCCCCACCGGGTTCACGAGAGCAGTCAATGATGCCACGGGCCAACCGTGGCGCGAGTGAGGCGGTATGGCAAACATGTATTACGAAGACGATTTCTCGTCTTATGACGACAGTGCAGCATTGCAAATGGCGACGGTCGCCAATTGGGCTGGTGCACTGATTTCGCTGGCCCTGATCGTGGGCTTGGCGGTCTGGGGCTATCAGCTTTTGGTGCGCGACGTGACCGGTGTCCCGGTTGTGCGCGCGTTGGAAGGTCCGATGCGGATCACGCCCACCGATCCGGGCGGACAGCAGGCCGAATATCAGGGTCTGTCCGTGACCCGTGTAGGCGTCGAAGGCGCGGCCGAGCGTGAGACAGAGCGTGTCGTACTGGCGCCCGCACCGCTGGAACTGGCGGAAGAAGACCTGCCGGTGGCCGCACTATTGCCTGACGAGCCCAGCGTGGCGGCGTTGCCCACGGTCTCGCGGCCCGCGGTGGAAGAGCCGCGTTCGGCCATTGAGCTTGCGATTGCAGAGGCGTTGGCTGAAACGGCGGACCCTGCCGCCACCGCCACCGCCCCCGTCGCCGCAGAGCCCACTGTCGCGACAGCGAACATCATTCCGGCGTCAGTCGGCGGCGTCGCGCAATCGCCGCGTCCGGTTCTACGGCCCAGAACGGCCGCCGCAACGGTTCAAAACGCGGTCGCGGTCACATCGACGGCCGTTGGGATCGATGTCGACCCCTCCACCATTCCCGCCGGAACGCGGCTGGTTCAGCTTGGGGCCTTCCCATCCCTTGAGGAAGCGCGCGAAGCGTGGTCGGTTCTCGACAACCGCTTTGGCCCTTATCTTGAGGGCAAGGGCCGCGTCTTGCAGGAAGCGTCCGCCGGCGGGGCAACGTTCTATCGCCTGCGCGCCACCGGGTTCGAAGATCTGAGCGATGCGCGTCGCTTCTGCGCGGTTCTGGTTGCCGAGAATGCGAACTGCATTCCGGTGATCCGACGCTAGACCATGGCAGGGCCCGGCGCCCATATCCTTGGCTGTGCCGGGACCACCCTAAGTGCCGACGAGGCCGCGTTTTTCCGACAGGCGCGGCCTTGGGGCTTCATCCTTTTCGAACGCAACATCAGCGACCATGCACAGGTCCGGGCCTTGGCGGCCGCGCTGCGCGATGCCGTCGGGCGGGACGCGCCGATCCTCATCGATCAGGAAGGCGGGCGGGTTCAGCGGATGTGGGCGCCGCTCTGGCGCGAATGGCTGCCACCCCTCGATCAGGTGGAACAGGCGGGAAAAAACGCCGCCCGGGTCATGTACCTGAGGTCACGGATCATGGCAGACGAGTTGCGCGAGATCGGCATTGACGTGAATTGCCTGCCGCTTGTCGATCTGGCCGGCCCCGACACCCATCCATTCCTGCGCAACCGCTGCTATGGCAGCACCCCTGACAAGGTGACCGAGATCGGGCGCGCGGTGGCGACGGGGCTCATGGCCGGTGGCGTTCTGCCGGTCCTCAAGCATATTCCGGGCCACGGGCGGGGAACGGTCGACAGCCACCACGCGCTGCCGCGAACCGATGCCTCACCCGAGGAACTGACCCAAACCGATTTCGCCCCGTTCCGCGCCCTGGCCGACCTGCCGCTTGGGATGACGGCCCATGTCGTCTATTCCGCCTATGACGAGGCCGCCGCGACGATCTCTCCCCGGATGATCCGGCTGATCCGTGACGAGATCGGGTTCGGCGGGCTTCTGATGACCGATGATATCTCGATGCAGGCGCTTGGCGGCTCGATTGGCCAGCGCAGTGTGGCCTCCATCGCCGCGGGCTGTGACCTTGTTCTGCATTGCAACGCCGACATGGCCGAGATGGAAGAGGTCGTCACCGCAAGCGGTCACCTGCCGCCCGACACCGTGCAAAGAGGCGACCGCGCGCTAAGCTTGCGCCGTGCGCCAGATCCGATTGACATTGCCGCCCTAGAGGAAGAGCTTGAGGCGCTTTCGCAGGGGTCCGCTTCTTGACCGATCCAGATCAGACCGACACCACCGTCGTCCATGTCGAGGCCCGGCTTGCCGCCGAGGCCCTGATCGTGGATGTCGACGGGTTCGAAGGGCCGCTTGATCTGCTGCTGACGCTGTCGCGCACGCAGAAGGTCGATCTTCGCAAGATCTCGGTTTTGGCGTTGGCCGAACAATATCTCGGTTTCATACGCGAAGCCAAAGAGTTGCGGATCGAACTTGCCGCGGATTATCTGGTGATGGCGGCGTGGCTCGCGTTCCTCAAATCACGCCTGCTGCTGCCGCCGGACCCCGAAGACGACGGCCCCTCTGGCGAAGAACTCGCCGCCCATCTGGCCTTCCAGCTTGAGCGGCTTCAGGCGATGCGCGAAGCCGCCGCCCGTCTCATGGCGCGCGATCAGAAGGGCCGCGATTTCTTCGTGCGCGGCATTCCCGAGGATGTGACGCGCATCCGCACGGTTCGCTACACCGCCACGCTGCTTGATCTGATGCAGGGATACGCCCGCATTCGCACCAAGGACGAGTTTCGCCCTTACACGATGGACCGGCGCGATGTGCTGACCATGGAAGAGGCGCTTGACCGGATGCGCAGCCTCATCGGGTTCGCCGGGGACTGGGCGGATCTGTCGACATTTCTTCCAGAAGGCTGGGAAACGGATCCCGTGCGTCGCCGGTCGGCCACGGCCGCGACGTTTGCCGCCTCGCTTGAACTGGCCAAGGCGGGCAATGTCGAGCTTCGGCAGGGCGAAAGCTTTGCGCCGATCCAGATACGCAGGAAATCCGATGACTGACGACGCACAAGAGCCAGAAAGCCTGTTCGAAGCGCCCCCCGAAGGCGAACAGGAACGTATGGTCGAAGCCGTGCTTTTTGCCAGCGCACAGCCGGTGACGGTTGCCGATTTGAACGCCCGCATGCCGCATGGGGCCGACGCCGCCCGCGCGTTGGAGGCGCTACGCAAGCGATACGAGGGGCGCGGGGTGCATGTCGTGCGCGTGGGCGACGCCTGGGCGATCCGCACGGCGCCCGATCTTGGCTTCCTGATGCAGAAAGAAACGGTCGAGACCCGCAAACTCAGCCGCGCGGCAATCGAAACCCTGGCGATCATAGCCTATCATCAACCGGTCACCCGCGCCGAGATCGAGGAGATTCGCGGCGTCAGCGTGAGCCGGGGCACCATCGATCAGTTGCTCGAGCTTGAGTGGATCCGCTTCGGGCGCCGGCGCATGACCCCTGGGCGCCCGATTACATTCGTGGTCACGCAAGGCTTTCTTGACCATTTCGGGCTTGAATCCGCGCGGGATCTGCCCGGCCTCAAGGAACTGCGCGCATCGGGGCTTCTTGACAGCCGCCCGCCACCCGGCAGCGACGAGGAAACAGACGACGAAGACCAGACCGAGATGTTCGAAGATGCGTCCGAAGACGACGTTCCGAACCCAACAATGGAGCAGGAAGAATGAACGTGAACCAATTGATAAACATGATCATTCGCATGGTCATGCGGAAGGTCGTCGGCCGTGGCATCAATGCCGGTATCGATTATGCCGCCCGCCGCGGCAAGGCCCCGGCCGAGATGTCCGAGGCAGAGCGCGCGCAAGCGGCATCGGCCAAGCAAACCGCGAAAACCGCGCAACAGGCCGCCCGTCTGACCCGCCGTATCTGAACGGATCAGCTGGCCGCGCGGCCCCCGGCAAACCGCTCTTGCCACGCTTCGCGGTCTTCGTCGGAAATCTTGGCGAAAAGAACGTCGGGCACGGTGAACGCGTGCCCGGCGGGCAGGGCGTTCAGCGCGGTGGAAACATCGTTGGGCCACGCCATGTCGAGCGTGTTCATCGACGAAAAAAGCCGCGCCGACGCGTCGGGAATGAACGGCGCCGACAAAACCGCGTAAAGCCGGATCAAGTTCAGCGAAAGCCGCACGATGGCTGCCGCGCGATCGGGGTCGGTCTTGAACACCGCCCAGGGTTCTGCCGATTGCAGATACTCGTTCCCCGCCACCCAGATCGCGCGCAATTCAGCGGCCGCCTTGCGCACTTCGATCGCTTCCATATGCGCCTCATAGGCGCGGATGCTGGTGGTTAGATCGGCGATCAGCGCGTCTTCCGCCGGCCGGTACGCGCCGCCCTCTGGGACCGCTTCGCCGAATTTCGACCGGCAGAACTTGGTGACACGGCTCACGAAATTGCCCAGCACATCCGCGAGGTCCTTGTTCACGCTGGTCTGGAAGTTCTCCCACGTGAACTCGCTGTCGGAATTTTCGGGCGCATGGCTCAACAGCCACCAGCGCCAGTAATCGCTAGGCAGGATCGACAGCGCCTGATCCATAAAGACGCCGCGCCCCTGTGACGTGGAAAACTGCCCGCCGTCATAGTTCAGGTAGTTGAACGACTTGATGTAATCGACAAGCTTCCATGGCTCGCCCGATCCGATGATCGTGGCCGGGAAGCTAAGCGTATGAAACGGCACGTTATCCTTGCCCATGAACTGCACGTAGCGCACGTCATCGGCCCCCTTGTCGGTGCGCCACCAACGCTCCCATTCCGCGTCGTCGCGGCCGGTCGCATCGGTCCATTCCTTGGCGCAGGCGATGTATTCGATGGGCGCATCGAACCAGACGTAGAAGACCTTGCCCTCCATTCCCGGCCAGTCCTCACCGCCGCGCTTTACCGGCACACCCCAGTCCAGATCGCGGGTGATGCCCCGGTCGCGCAGACCGTCGCCGTCATGCAGCCATTTGCGCGCGATCGAGGTGGTCAGGATCGGCCAGTCGGTCTTGGAGCCGATCCAGGCGTCCAGCCGGTCCTTCAGCGCCGACTGGCGCAGGTAGAGGT
>JABDPT010000039.1 GCA_013042605.1 Paracoccaceae bacterium | reverse complement strand
AAAGCGCGTTCGTCAACAAGGGGATCGTCCGGCTTGAGGCAAAGCACGGCGACGGCACGACCTTCCCGGTCGAGATGTCGACCTGCACGATCTCGGGCCGCAACGGCGATATCTTCCTGTCGTTCATTCGCGACATATCGCTTCGCGTGAAGGCCGAAACCGAGCTTTTGACCGCCCGGGACAAGGCGATTGCCGGGGAAAAGGCCAAGGCCGAATTCCTTGCCGTGATGAGTCATGAGATGCGCACGCCGCTCAACGGTCTTCTGGGCACGCTCGAACTTCTGGACGACACCGATCTGACCGACGACCAGAAAAACTATGCCGAGATCATGCGCAGTTCGGGCCAGCTTTTGCTGCACCATGTCAATTACGTGCTCGACATCTCGCGGTCCGAGGCGGGCAAGATGGACATCGCCCATATGCCCTTCGACCTCAACAAGATGCTGACCGAGCTTGTAACAAGCCAGAAACCCGTGGCCGACTGCGGCGGCAACCGGCTTGAGATCGCAAGAACCGATCCGGCACTGAACCTGATACTCGGCGATCAGATCCGCCTGCGGCAGGTCGTGCTGAACCTTGTCAGCAACGCGCTCAAGTTCACGCGCGGCGGGTCCGTGTCCCTGGAATGCAGCGTTACCGACACCGCCGACCGGTTCGAGATTTCGGTCAGCGATACCGGCATCGGGATCAGCCCGGATTATCAGGAAAAGGTCTTTGAAGACTTCGTGACGCTGAACGCCGCTTATGACCGGCGTGCGGGCGGCACCGGGCTTGGCCTTGGCATCTCGCGCAGGCTGGCGCGGGCGATGGGCGGCGACATCACCGTGCAAAGCACAGCCGGAGAGGGCAGCACCTTCCGGCTGACCCTGCCGCTCGACAAACCCGCCGCTCCGCCCGCGCCCGAAACGCCCGTCGAGGTCGAAGAGCGTGCCACCGCCCACGGCGTCAAGGTTCTTGTGATCGAAGACAATGAAATCAACCGCATCGTGGTGCGCGGCATGCTTGAAAAGGACGGCCATCACGTGACCGAGGCATTCAACGGCAAACTGGGGGCCGAGGCGGCGGGGCGCGAGGCTTTCGACCTGATCCTCACCGATATCAGCATGCCTGAAATGGACGGCGTCGCCTGTACCGAAGCGATCCGCGCCAGCGGCGGCCCGTCGGCCGACGTGCCGATCGTCGCCCTTACCGCCCATGCCCTTCCCGCCGAGATCGCGCGTTTCAAGGCCGCCGGCATCGACGACACGTTGATCAAACCGATCAGCCGCAAAGCCCTGCGCCTCGTGATCGGCCAGGCCCTTGGTGCGCGCGGCCCGCTGGTTCTGGATGATGCACGCATTGACGACGGGTTGCTTGAGGCCGAAGCGCTCGACAACCTGCGCGACAGCCTGCCGCCCGCCCATCTCGCCCGGTTGAGCGAAGAGTTTCTGGCCGAAACCGAAAGCGAACTTGCCCGCCTTGCCACGCCCGAGGGCATGGCACCGGAAGACCCCGCCTTCGCGAAAGACGTGCACCGGCTGGCCGGTTCCGCGGCGGTCTTCGGCGCCGCGGGCCTGCGCGCCATCCTGACGGATGTAGAGCGGCGCGCGCTCGAAGGCGATCATGCCGGGGCCAAGGCGGCGTTCGAAACGATCCCACCGGTCTGGAGCAAGACCCGTACCTCCCTGCGTGCCGCGCTGTCGGAGGCGGCCTGATCGCGGTGGGTTCTGCGGGGCTTTGCGGCGGCGCGCGGCTGTGAGAGAACGGCACCATGTCCAGAACAGTGCGCTATCTTTCACACCCTCAGGTCCTGATCGACCCCGCGCGCGACGTCCGGAACTGGTCGCTGAACGATGAAGGGCGTCGCCGCGTCAACGCGCTTGCGCAATCCGCCGCCCTGAACGGAACAACCATGGTGATCAGCAGCGCCGAAACCAAGGCCGTTGAAACCGCAACGCCACTTGCCCGGGCCCTGCGGTGCGACATGATCATTCGCGACCTGATGCATGAGAACGACCGCAGTTCGACCGGCTTCCTGCCCCCTGACGAATTCGAACGCGTCGCGGACCGGTTCTTTGCGTTCCCCGATGACAGCGTGCGCGGCTGGGAGACCGCACGAGCCGCCCAGACCCGCATCGTCGCAGAGGTCACGCAGTGCCTGCGCGATGTTACCGGCGGCGACGTCCTTTTCGTCGGTCATGGCGGCGTGGGCACCCTGCTTTATTGCCATATCGCGGGACTGCCGATCAGCCGCGACCACGATCACCCCCCCGGCGGCGGATGCTTCTTCACGGTCTCGGATGATCCTGGCAAAGCCTGCCACCCGTGGCGACCGATGGAAGAGATGCAGTCAGGTTTCTGAGCGACCTCAGGTCATTCAGTCGGCAATACCGACCCGACACCCCCTGAACACGATCCGGGGCCGTCCCCCTATCC
>JABDPT010000038.1 GCA_013042605.1 Paracoccaceae bacterium | reverse complement strand
TCATGTCCGCAAGACCCCGGTATCGGCCCCAGTGATAAGGGACGGCACCTCCGCCATGCGGGATGATAAGCTTCAGATCGGGGAAATCGGAAAAGAGATCGCCTTGCAGGAACTGCATGAAGGCGGTGGTGTCGGCGTTGATGTAATGGGCGCCGGTCATGTGAAAGTTGGGGTTGCACGAGCCCGAGACGTGGATCATCGCCGGAACTTCGAGTTCGACCATCTTTTCGAAGAACGGATACCACGCACGGTCGGTCAGCGGCACGCCCGTCCACATGCCGCCGCTTGGATCGGGGTTGAGGTTGCAGCCAACGAAATCGAGTTCCTCGACGCAGCGGGTCAGTTCGTCTATGGCGTTTTCGATGGGGGCCTGCGGGTTCTGCGGCAACTGGCAGACGCCCACGAAATTGTCGGGGAAAAGGCGGGTGACCCGGTGGATCATGTCGTTGCAATGCCGGGTCCAGGTCTTCGATACGGCCTCGTCGCCGATGTGGTGGCCCATGCCAGAGGCGCGGGGGCTGAAGATCGTCATGTCCGCACCGCGATCCTTCAGCGCTTTCAATTGGTTGCTGGCCACACTTTCGGCGATGTCGTCATCGGAGATGTCGGGGAAGGACGGCATGGGATCGCCCGCCTCGAACGCCGCGATCTGGGCCTTGCGGTAATCCATGAAGGGTTTGGGTTCGGTGGTGTAATGCCCGTGGCAGTCGATGATCATTTCCCGTTCTCCCATTCGGCCTGGCTGACATAGGTCAGGCCCTTCTCGGCCAGTCTTTCCCGCATTTTGTAGATATCGAGGCCAAGTTCGCCAGCCTCGTAGCGCTTGCGGTTCTTTTCTTCCTTGGCGATGCGGGCCTCGGATGCCGCCTTGACCGCGGCCTCGGTGCCGCGGGGGACGACCACGACGCCGTCGTCGTCGGCGACGATGACATCGCCGGGATTGACGATGGTACCGCCGCAGGACACCGGCACGTTGACGTCACCCAGCACCTCTTTGACCGTGCCGTGTGCACAGACAGAGCGCGACCAGACCGGAAAGCCCAGGGCCTCGAGATCGGCGATGTCGCGGCAGCCGGCATCTATGATCAGGCCCTGCACGCCGCGCGTCTTCAGAACGGTGCCCAGAAGGTCACCGAAATAGCCCGAATGGGCCTCGGCGATGGTGGCTGCGACGAGGATATCGCCGGGCTGGCACTGTTCGGCAGCGACGTGGATCATCCAGTTATCGCCCGGGGGCAGGGTGCAGGTGACGGCCGTGCCCGAGATCGCCGCGCCCTTGTAGATCGGGCGCAGGCGCTGGTGCATGAGGCCGGTGCGGCCCTGCGCCTCGTGCACCGTGGCCACGCCGAATTCGGCAAGCGCGGCGGCGGTATCGGGATCGGCGCGTTTGATATCGGTAACAACGACGGGCATGGACAGGCTCCTTCAGGCTGGAACATCGGCGCGGGCGGCCGAGAGGCCGTCACGCAGTTCGGTTTCGTCAAGATCGCGGCCGATGAGGACCAGTTTCGTCTGGCGGGGGTCATCCTTCCAGGGGGCGCCGTAATCGGCTTCGTGCATCATATGGACGGACTGGAGGATGAAGCGGCGGTCTTCGTCGGCGATGTTCAGGATGCCCTTGAGGCGCAGGATGTTTTCGCCACGCAGCATCAGCAAGCGTTCGAGCCAGGCGTCGACGGCGTCGGGGTCGAGCGGTTCATCGAACCTGACCGAGACGCTTGCGATGCCGTTTTCGGCGACATGATCGTGATGGTTGTCATCAGTCAGGTCGGCGGCGACCCGGTCAAGCGAGAAGCTGCCCGTGCCGAGGATGTGGTCGGCGGCGATGCGGCCGCGATCAGTGCGGTAGAGCGGCGCGTGGGGGTTCAACCGGCGCAGGGCGGCTTCTGTCGCGCTTGTGTCCGGGGCGCTCGTGATCTTGTTGAGCACGAGGATACTGGCAAGCGCCGCCTGGTCGACCGCGTCGGCGCTGTCGGCGAGGCGCGCGCCGATGTGATGGGCATCAGCCACGCAAACGACCGCGTCGAGCCGTGCGCGGGCGGCAATCTGCTGGTCGGCCGTGAAGGTCTGGATCACCGGGGAGGGGTTGGCGACGCCGGTCGTCTCGATCAGGATCCCGTCGAGATCGGGTTCGTCCGTGAGCAGCCGCCGCAGCGTGCGGATCAGATCGCCCCTGACAACGCAGCAGAGGCAGCCGGAGCTGAGTTCGATCAGTTCTTCCTCACCGGTGTCGATCAGGTCGCCGTCGATGCCGATATCGCCAAATTCATTGACGATGACCGCGAAGCGGCGTCCCTTTGCTTCGGCGAGGATGTGGTTGAGAAGCGTGGATTTTCCCGCGCCAAGATAGCCGGTAAGGACGGTGACGGGGATGCGGGGGTCAGGCATGGCGGGCCCGGTCGCGATCCGCGGTGGATATGCCCGTGCCGCGGGGTGGGCAGAATGCCCGCCCCAGTGGCGCGCTGCGCGCCGGGCGAGACGCCTGCACGCCCCTCAGAGCCATGGCATCAGCGAGACGTGGATCGCGTCGCCCGAACCGCCCACGGCCTTGATCGCGTCGTGGGTCTGTTCAAGACCGAAGCGATGCGTCGTGATGAGATCAAGGGGGAAGCGATCGGAATTGAGTTGCTGCAATGCCTGTTCGCAGGACTGGTAATTGTGCCCGCGCGCGCATTTCACGGTGACGTATTTGTTGCAAAGCTTGGCGAGCGGGAAGTTGGGAAATTCCGCCACCTCCTGCTGCACGAGAAGCGTGCCGCCCTTGCGCTTGAGCGCTTCAAGCCCAAGCAGAAGGGGGGCCGTACCCGCGCCCGCCGTGCAATCGAGCGCGACGTCCACGCCTTCGCCCCCGGTGATCTCGGCGATGCGTTCGACGGGGTCTTCTTCTTCCACGTTGATCGTAAAATCCGCGCCGAGTTTCTTGGCCACCTCAAGCCGCTTTGCGTCCTTCGACGTGCCTGTGACGATGATCAGTTCCGCGCCGGCCTGTTTGCCGGTGACGACCTGGCTCAACCCCTGCTGGCCCGGGCCCTGCACCAGAAGCTTCGTCTGATAACCCACGCCGCAGTCGAAGAGCGCCCACTGGATGCCGTTCGCCATGGGGGTGACCACGCCCGCCAGTTCCGGCGAGAGCCCGTCGGGCAAACTGTGCAGGACCGAGTTCCACGGAAGGTACATGTACTGCGCGAACCCGCCCCAAAGATGCGGCGCGCGGGTCATCGGTGTGTAGCCAAAGCGGATGCCGTCGGGGTTCTTGCGCCAGTCGGTGGCGAGGCACAGCCGGTAGTCGCCCCGGTGGCAGTGTTCGCAGTTGTAACAGCCGACATAGTGTTCGGCGAAAACGCGGTCGCCTTCTTTCAGTCCACGGCGTTTCTGGAACGTCTTTCCCGCCTTGGCGATGATGCCGATATTCTCATGACCCATGATCACCGGATCGTCGATCGGGGGCTTGGAGTAGAATTTCACATCCGTACCGCAGATGCCGGCAACCTCGATCTTCAGAAGCGCGCCGTCGTCGGGAATGTCGGGCATGTCGAATTCTCGGAACTCGGTGCGTTCCGGGCCGGTTCTGACAGCTGCGACAACTTTCTCGGCCATGCCTAAACCCTCCCTGATGCGCCGTCTCAATAGGCGTTGACCCTTGGCTAGCAAAGGGTCAGACTGCAAGCAAGAACGAAGTTCCGCATGGCGGAACGCGCCGAACCGAGAGGCTGTCATGTTTTTGCGCCGCTTCGAGACGCCGCCGGACCCTACCGCTCTCGCGCGGGTCGAGGCGCTGGTACGGGAGAGGTTTGGCGTGGCCGGAGAGGATATCGTGCTTGTCACCGAAGAGGCAGGGCGGGTTCCGGGCTTTCCCGCGCGCATGACAACGATCCTGTTCTGGCAAGGCCGCGAGACGCGGCACCGGGTGCGGGTGTTCAAGCCGGTATCCGAGATCGGGCCATCCGATCTGCCGCTTGGATGGCTGCGGGGCGCGTTGCTTGACGAAGGCGAGGGCGATTGCTGTTGAGGGAACGGGAATGGGAAAGAGACTTCTGAGCGCGGTTTCGCGTCTTCAGGGCAACAATCGCGCCGTGAAAGAAGGACGGATCGGGCTGGACGACTTCGAGTTGGTCTTCGAAGAAGTGAACCCCCTGCCGCGCGCCTTCCGGCGGATGGTGCGGGAAGGGGCCTATGACGTCTCGGAAATGGCGCTGACCACCTACATCACGGCCAAGGCCTATGGGGCGAAGATCACCGCCATTCCGGTGTTTCTGGTGCGCGGGTTTCATCATGGCGCGATCGTTGCCAGCCGGGCCTCGGACGTCGCGGCCCCCGGCGATCTGAGCGGCCGGCGGGTGGGGGTTAAGCGTGGTTTTACCGTGACCACCGGGGTCTGGGCGCGGGCGATCCTGACCGAGGAGTACGGCATCGCGCCCGGGGACGTGACCTGGGCGCGGTCGGATGATGAACATGTCGAGGGCTGGCGCCTGCCGCCGCATGTCGAAGAGCTGGGCGGCGAGGGGTCGCTGGGAGAACAGCTTGCCCGCGGGGACATCCCCGCGGCTGTCGGGCTGACCGCGGATGACACCACCCGGTCGCTGATCGAACACCCGTTCGAGGCCGGGGTGGCGGCGCTGAAGGCCAGCGGGCTTTACCCGATCAACCATCTCATGGTGGTCCGCGATGACGTGCTCGCGGACGTCCCCGAGGTGGCTGGACAGCTTTTCGAAGCTTTCGCGGCGTCGAAGCGAGCGTATGTGGCCGATCTCAAGGCGGGGCGCATCGCCGAACCGACCGCTGTCGACAAGGTGCATCTGGCCGCGCTCGAGGTGATGGACGATCCGTTGCCGTATGGGCTTGCGCCCAACTGCGACACGCTCGACCGGTTGATGGGGCATGCGGTGGCCCAAGGCATCATCGATGCGCCGATCGCGTTGGAGGACCTCTTCGCCGCCAATACCGTGGACCTTGTGGGCTAGGGTCAGCCCCCTGCGGAGGTCAGGAAATCCAGCACTCGGGCCGGGGCGGTGTCTCCGGTCTGGCCATCGGGCGGCACGTCCCAGTAGTCCGATCCCTTGAGGCATTCCTCGAAATAGCGCGCCGCCGACGTGGCGTGAAACCCGTCCGCACCCGGCACGATCAGCGTGGGGATGTCGAGTTGCAGAAGGTCCTCGGGCATGGCGCCGGGGGCGGTGTCGCGGTCAAAGAGGCCTTCCATCATGCCGCGCGCCGTCAGCAGGTAGCGCGGCAGGTCCAGCGCGGCGTAAGTTCTTGCAAACGCGTCTGAATTCCGGATCGGCTGGCCCCACGGTCCGCCGCGGGGATCGGCGCTGAAATTCTTGTCGTGGGACCGAACGAGGTCGACCACGGCCTGAAGCCCGTTTTCCTCGGCGAAGGCGAGGTGCCGGGCGAAGCGCTGGTGCGACGAGATGCGGTAATTCGCGCCGCCGACAGGCCAGTAGAGCACCATCGAGAGCACCCTTTGCGGGTGGCGGACACTGAAAGCCGCGACGGGCGAACAGCCCATGCAACCGCCCATCAGGTGCGCGCGATCGATGCCCAGATGGTCAAGCAGCCCCGCACCCTGGGCGACGTAGTGATCCCAGGTGATCCGCTCGACCCGGCCGCCCGAGCGGCCATTCTCGCGCCGGTCGAACAGGATGCAGGTGAACTGTGCGGGCAGGTGATCGAGAAGCCTGATACGCTTGTAGACGCCCAGATCGCTCCATTTCGAGATCTGTGCGTCGAAGCCGCCCGGTGCGTACATTAACAGCGGCGGGCCGTCGCCCATGACCTCGTAATGGGTTTCGATCCCGTCGATTTCGGCTGTCGGCATGGTTATCTCCCGGGCTGGCCCTTGATCTGTCGGCCCGCGCGCACGTCTTCGGCGCATTCGGCCAGCGCGTCGTGGATGACGCTTGCGACGTTGGCATAGCCCGAGGGCTCTTTGTCGAGAGCTGCGACGTTGTAGCCCACGGCGGCCTGCGCCAGCCGCACCCGCCCGTCGAGCCATGGACCGCCGCCGAAACCGCCGATCACGGGGATGCTGACGGCCTCGACGACCTTCGGGCCGATGACCGGGCCGGAATTGGTGAAATCAAGCAGCACGGCGCCCGCGGCCTCAAGCTCCTTCGCCTCGGCGATCAGGCGCTTTTCCATGCCCGGCGCCGCTTCTGTCGCGCCCGCCTGATTTTCATAGGGAATGCCGGTGGCGAGCGCTGTCTGCGGCGTCAGCCCGAATTGCGCCCAGACAGGGATGCCCGCGCGGGTCAGTGCGGTAACGGCCTCGGGGTATTCGGCCGCGCCGTCGAGTTTCAACAGGTCGATGCCGGCTTCCTTGACCAACCGGATGCCGGCCGCCACGGCCGCGTCCACGCCTTCCTGCAACGGTCCATAAGGGAAATCGGCGGAAACAAGCGCGGTCTTCACACCGCGCCGCACGGCCTTCGTGACGATCACCATCTCGTCCATGGTGATCTCGAACATCGTGTCATGGCCCCAGAGGTTCTTGCCCACCGTGTCGCCGACCGAGACGATATCGACGCCCACACGGTCGGCAATTGCCGCCATGTGCGTATCCCAGGCAACGACACCGAAGATCTTTTCGCCGTTCTTCTTCTTCGCGTGGAGGGCGGGGATGGTAACCTTCGTCATATGACGAACTCCTCGTAGGTCTCGGGGGCGAACATTTCGTCGACCTCGAGCTTGCGGGGGCTCAGCCCCTGTTCGTGGTGGTAGCGCAGGAACACGTCGAGCACGTGGCGGTTCTTGTCGACGCCATAGGGCCAGAAATCATCGCCCATCAGGTCGAGCGTGTCTTCCACATGGGCGTTGAACCAAGGCAGCATGCCCTTGAGTGCGGCGGTTTCCTTGAGACCTTCGTAACAAAGCGCCTGCGCGTCACGGAACGCCTTGAAAAGGTTCATCGCGATCCAGCGGTTCGCCTCGTACACCTCGCGGCGGATCGCAATGACATGCATGATCGGGAAGATGCCGGTGTCGTTCCAATAGGCGCGTTCGATGGCCTGGTAATCAGGGAACAGCCGCTTCACGCGAACGCCGTCATAGGTCGACGGTTTGCGTGCGGTGTGGAACGCGTCGATCCGCCCCTCGGCCAGCATTTGCGCAAGGGTATCTTCGGGGCCGATCCGTTCGAGCCGGAAATTGGGCGGCAGGTCGAGCGCGATCTTTTCGGATCGATTCGGGGTTTCTTCGCCGCCGGTGACATAGGTCGGCCCATCGACCGGTACGCCGTAATGATCGCTGAGGATGCCCCGGATCCAGACCGGGGCGGTCATCTGGTATTCCGGGCAGCCGAAGCGTTTGCCGATCAGGTCTTTCGGGTCCTCGATTCCCGCGTCGGCGTTCACGTAGATGCACGAGTGGCGGAAGAAGCGGGAGGGAAAGACGGGGATCGCGACAAAGGGGCGATCGGGCTTGAAGAGCGAGACGACGTAGGAGGATATCGACATTTCCGAGACGTCGAATTCGCGGTTGCGTGCCATGCGGAAAAAGGTTTCCTCGACGATCATGTTGAGAAACCGAAGGTCGATCCCGTCGGGGCGGACGCGCCCGTCGATCAGGGGCTGGACGCGGTCGTAATCCCAGCAGCCAAGGGTCAGGGGCAGATCCGACATCAGTAGAATTCGTCGAAAAAGAGCCGGTCCATCGGCACGCCCGCCGCATGGGCCATCTGCTGGACGGCGGACGACATGACGGCCGGGCCCGCGAAATAGATGTCGCAGCCTTTCAGGGCCTCGCCCATCTTGTTGCGGGCAACCTCGTGCACGAGGCCGGTGGGACCCTGCCAGTCGGCGCCGCCTTCGGGGGCGGACAACGCGGCGGTGAAGCCGACCTTGTCCTTTGCCGCGCCGAGAATGTCGGGCGTGCAAAGGTCCTTGGTTTCGCGGCCGCCGTAAAACAGGTGGATGCGGCGCCCCTTGTCGAGGCCGGCCGCGACCGCGCCAAGTGCGATGGACACCATCGGCGACAGGCCGGACCCGCCTGCGAGCAGGACGATATCGCGATCGCTTTCTTCGCGCAGGAAGGCGGTGCCGAAGGGCCCGTCGATCTCGAGCGTGGCGCCCGGAGCGGCGTTGAAAAGCCAGTCGGTGGCTGCGCCGCCGGGCGCATGTTTGATCATGAAGTTCCAGGTGTCGCCCGGCAGGTTCGACATCGAATAGGCCCGCGCGCCTTCGACGCCGGGGACCGTCAGAAGCGCATATTGCCCGGGGCGGAAGTCGCCCGCGCCGTCCATGTGGAAGGCGAAGTCGCTGATGTCTCGGGTGATCTTGTCGACTGAAACCAGCTCTGCCGTGCGCCGTTCGGGCGTCACGATGGGCACATACTCCTCCATCGCGCGGAACTTCACGGCGCAGTCACCGTTCGGGACGGCCTGGCAGCCAAGCCAGCGGTTCCGCGCACGGTCCTTTTCGCTCAGGCCCGGTGGGTCGTCGCGCAGGTGGCTGACGGTCCCCTCGACAAGGTCGAAGCGGCAGTTTCCGCAGGACCCGGTATTGCAGGAATAGGGCATTCCGACGCCCGCCCGAAGTGCCGCGCGTAAAACGGTGTCGCCCGCCTCGCAGTCAAATCGCGTGTCATCGCGGGTGTTTGTGATGGTGGCCATGGCGGGGATCAGACGTAGATCGGTTGACGCTGGATGAAGCCCATGCGCTGGGAAATCTCGTCTCCGGCGGCGATGACCTTCTGGGCAAGGCCCGGCACCTGGCTCTTGCGGATACGCGCGCGTGGCCCGGCAACGCCCACGGCGGCGACGATGCGGCCTTCGGCATTGAAGATCGGCGCGGCGACGCAGCGCGTTCCGGGATCGCATTCCTCATCCTCGAACGCATAGCCGCGGCGTTTGACATGGCGGATGCGCTGGATCAGCCCGTCCTCCCCGGTTTCGGTCTGATCGGTGCGCGCGACCCGTGGAAACTTCAGGAACTGGCTCAGTTGTGGTCCCCGCAGCCCCGATAGAAGGCAAAGTCCTTCGGCGGTGCAGAAGGCCGGGCGAAGCTGACCGGTGGAGGACCGAAGGCGCAGGGTTTGCGGGCCCTCGAAATCATGGAGAAACACCGCGTGGTCGCGTTCGAGCACGGCAAGCCGGACGTTTTCCTCGGTTTCCTGCCGGAGGGTGTTGAGGACAAGCTTCGATTCCGCGGTTACGTCGAGTCGCGCGCGCACCAGCGAGCCGAGAGAGAACAGGCCCACGCCAAGGCCATAGCGGCCGGTTTCGGGGTTTTGCTGAAGCAGGCCTTCGTCGAGAAGCGCGCTGGCAAGTCGGTGGACAGTGCTTTTCGCGACATCGAGCCGCTTGGCGAGTTCGCTTATGCCAAGCTCCTGGTCGGCCTCGGTAAAGGTTTTCAGCAGATGGATCGCCGTGGTGACCGACGACAGGCGCGTGCTGTTGCGGCGCGGGTTGCGGTTGACCTCTTTGCGAGGCGGTTTTTGCCGGGTGTCTGTCATCGTACTCCTCGTTCCGCAAAGAAGAACCGTGTTCCAATTTGTGCGGGCCTTGCCATGCCTGTCAACCGTCCGCCCTGTCGCGTTCGTCGGGTTGGTGGTGATGATGATGGCCGTGGTCGCCGTCATGATGGTGGTGATGGTGATGATGGCCATGCGTATGCGGTACGAACTGGATGCGTTCTTGCCGGCGAGGGCCCCGCGGGTCTTCGGAGAAAAGTAGTGATTTAACAGTGACCGGCACCGTAAATGACGGCAGGCGGATTTTCCCGAGGTCGATATAGTCGAAGTCGCGCAGGGATATGCCGTCGAGAACGAGAAGGTCGTTCCCGATCCCCAGTTCCTCGCGCAGGATCCCGCCGAGCGTCTGGGCGATGTCGCCGTCGATCATCAGGTACAGGCCTGCGCCGGTTTCGATGCGGGGGGCAAGTGCCGTAGCGATGCCTTCGGCGAGGGTGCGGATACGGCCATAGCCAGGCGGGCCGGTGAATTCGAAGGCCAGAACCGCCTCTTGCGCCACGGGGTCGAGGTCGAAGGCTTCGTAGTGGTCGAGGATCGCCGTCGATATGGCCTGCTCGTCGGGGGTTGCGGAAAGGTCAAGCGCCGGTTTGAGAACCTGCATGTTGCGGCGCGGAAGGCTGCGGCCCGGCGCCGTGACGGTGCTGGTCTGGCCGGAAAGCTGCACCGAGTATTCCGAAGCGCCAAGGGCGGTGGCCCGGATGGCGGAGCCGCCGGGCAAGGTAGGCGTCCCGAAGTCGCCCGCCTCGGCCCGGTCCCGCAGGATCGCGCCAAGATGGATGCCCAGATCGCCGAAATCGCGGGTTTCCTGACCGCCGACATAGGCGCCGACCCCGCCGGAGAAGACGATACCCGACAGATCCGCGAAGTCGTCGGGGACATCGGTCAGAAAAAGCTGCGCGACATCGCTGGCGAGGGGCCGTTCGGTGACCGCACGCACGAGGATATCGGCGATGGCGCGGGCAATGGTCTGCATTTCCTCGGTCGAGACCTCGGCCCCCGGAGCCAGGTCGACGCCGGCCAATTCGGCGAAATGACGGCCCGTGGGTTCGAGCCGTGTGACGCGCCCGTCTTCGGCGGCGATCAGGCGGCCCCCGGCATGAAGCGCGGCCGTCCAGATGACCTCGCCGCGGTCGGCCAGGGCGAGCTTGGTGGTGCCGCCACCGATATCGATGTTGAGGATGCGCGTGCTTCGTTCATGGCTCAGCTTTGCGGCGCCCGAGCCGAAGGCGGCCAGCATCGCTTCCATGTGGTTGCCCGCCGTGGCGGTCAGGAAGTCGCCACCTTTTTCGGCAACAATGCCCGCGATGGCTTCGGCGTTCTCGCGCCGCAGCGCCTCACCGGTCAGGATCACGACGCCCGTGTCGATATCGCCGGGTTTGATAGCGGCACCGTCATAGGCCTCGTCGATAATGCGGCCAAGGGCGGCCGCGTCGATCGCGCTTTCGCCGGCGAAGGGCGTGAAGCGGATCGGGGATTCGTGGGCCGTCTTGCGGTCGACGATCACGAAGCGCGACGCGTGGCTGTCCGACTTTCGCTGGAGATGGATGGTCGAGAAGATGACCTGCGTACCCGACGAGCCGATATCGATGCCTACAGAGGTCAGCGCGACGTTGTCGCGAAGCCAGATCGGGTTCTCTTCCAGTGGGCCCGGGTCGATGTCGTCGTGATCGTGATCCGCGTCCGGACCGTGTTCATGGGCGAAGAAGTCGCCGAACATGTGGTCATCGATGGTGTGGCGCGGCGGCGTCTTGGCTTTGTCGTCCGGCAAGGGTCGTTCCTCTATGCGGACCGGCGGTCCATTGACGCAACACTAGCCGGATCGTATGCTCGCGGCAACGTCAAAGGTGCAGCCGTCGAATGCTGCCGTTGGGAGGACATTCATGAACACCCGCGCCGTCGTCTCTGATCAGCTTGCCGCGAAATTCAAAACCGAAAAGGAAACCCCGTACACGCGGTTCATCGTCGGTGAGGGTCTTGAGATCGTCAATGGCAATTACGTGCCGTCCCTGCATGAGATCGAACTGAAGCCCTGGGCCCGCCGCGGCGGCAATGCGGTATTCCTGAACCATGACGCGTCGCGGACGACGAATGACTGCTATGTGATGGAGATCCCGGCCGGGGGCGAGCTGGCGCCGCATCGCCAGCTTTTCGAAGAGACCGTGCTGATCCTGTCGGGGCGCGGGTCGACGGTGGTTTGGGATGACGCGGGGAACCGGGTGAGCTTTGAATGGGGGCCGGGGTCGATCTTCGGGATCCCGCTCAATGCCCACCATCAGCATTTCAACGGGCAGGGAGACAAGCCCGCACGCTATGTCGCGGTCACCAACATGCCGCCGATCTTCAACGTCTTCGAAGACGCGGATTTCATTTTCGGCACCACTCACGACTTCGCGGGGCGCTTTTCTGGCGAGCCGGATTATTTCGCGGAAAGCGGCAAGCAGAACGGCCTGATGCTTGAGACCAACTTTGTCCACGATGCCGTGAACTTGCCGCTGATCGAGGCCGGCGAACGTGGCGCAGGCGGCGGGCATATCCGTTTCCAGCTCGCCAAATCCTCGCTCAACAGTCATATCAGCCAGTTTCCGGTCGGCACCTACAAAAAGTGCCACCGCCACGGGCCCGGCGCCCATGTGATCATCCTGTCGGGCGACGGGTATTCACTGATGTGGCCCGAGGGGGCCGAGCCCAAGCGCTATGACTGGAAGCCCGGCGCAATGGTTGTGCCGCCGAACATGTGGTGGCACCAGCATTTCAATACCGGCACGACGCCGGCGCGATACCTGGCGTTCAAGTACGAAGGCGTCGCGATCCGCAACGAGCAGGGCGTGCCTAAGGCGTGGATCTCGACCCGCATCGGCGGCGACCAGATCGACTATGCCGATGAAACCACCGAAGTGCGCTCGATGTTCGAGAACGCGCTGGCTGAAAACGGGCTCGCCTCGAAGATGGACCGGGCCTACGAGGCTGAGAAGGCCGACCTGCCGCCGAAACCCGGCGCAGCGGCCTGAGGAGGAGGACAGCCGATGCTCAAAAAGGAAATCAACGATCTTCTGACCCAGACCGACGCCGATACGCCCATGGGCGAAATGTTCCGGCAATACTGGATCCCGGCGCTTCTGGCGCGGGAACTGCCCGAGGATGACTGTCCGCCGGTGCGGGTGAAGCTTCTGGGCGAGCGGCTGATCGCCTTCCGTGACAGCAAGGGTCGGTATGGCCTGATGGACGAGTTTTGCGCGCATCGCGGCGTGTCGCTGTGGTTCGGGCGCAATGAAGAGGGCGGACTGCGGTGCCCCTATCATGGCTGGAAATACGACTATACCGGACAGTGCATCGAAGTGCCGTCCGAGCCCGAGGAATCCGGCTTTTGCGAGAAGATCAAGCTTCGCGCCTATCCGTTGATCAAGATCGGCGATGTGCTTTGGACCCATATGGGCGACAAGGTAAACCGGCCGCCGGAACCCGCCTGGGAATTCGCCACCGTCCCGCCCGAGCAGACCTATACCTCGAAGCGCTGGCAGGAATGCAACTGGCTTCAGGCGATGGAAGGCGGAATCGATTCCAGCCACGTGTCGTTCCTGCATTCCGGGGCGCTGAATTCCGACCCGCTGTTCAAGGGGGCCAAGGGCAACCAGTACAACCAGCAGGACAAGAAACCGGTCTTCGAAGTGGTCGAAAGCGACGGCGGGCTGCATATCGGCGCGCGCCGGATGGCCGAAGAGGGGCACTATTACTGGCGGATCACGCCCTGGATCATGCCGTCCTTCACGATGGTCCCGCCGCGCGGCGACCACCCGATGCACGGGCATTTCTGGATTCCGATCGATGACGAGAATTGCTGGGCGTGGTCGTTCGACTATCACCCCGTGCGGGCGCTGACACCCGAAGAACGGCAGGCGATGATGGACGGCTACGGGGTGCACAACAAATACGTGCCCGGCACGTTCCGCCCGCTTCAGAACAAGGATAACGACTATCTGATGGACCGCGAGGCCCAGAAGCGCGGCGAAACCTATTCCGGCGTCTGGGGCATCGCGATGCAGGATGCGAGCCTTCAGGAAAGCATGGGCCCGATCATCGACAGGACGAAGGAAAATCTCGTCTCGACCGACAACGGGATCATCATGGCGCGGCATCGGTTGCGCAAGGCCTGCGTCGCGCTGCGTGACAAGGGCGCGCTTCCGCCGGGACGCGACCCCGAACACCAGATGGTGCGCTCGGCGGCGAAGGTTCTGCCGCCCGACGAGGCGTTCAAAGAGGCGATGAAGGATGATCTGACGGCGCGGCCCGGCGTCAAGCAGACGTCGGTCTGAGGCGATGCCGCACGATTCCGACGATATGTTCGAGGCGGACAACGCCACGCGCGAGGGACGGGGGCCGGTCGATCATCCGACCATGCTGTCGAGCTGCGCGCGGGCGGCCACTGCCGCCGAGGCGCGTTTCCGTGTTCCCTATCCGAACTCGAGAACGCGCACGTCGCGGATCGTGGCGCTTGATGCCACGGCGGCCGAAGCCATGTATCAGATCACCGAAGACCCTTGGAACGATGCACATTTCCTGGCGTTGTCATCCACTGGCGACGTTGACCCGGGCAAGACCCCGGCCGCGAGCCTGCCGCTTTCGCATCCCGACGGGTCCGCCGCGAACCTTGCCGCGGAACTCGACGGGGCCGATCTTGTGGTGCTGATCGCAGGCGAAGGGCGCAGTGCGGGCGCGGCCGAGGTGATCGCACGGGAATGTTTCGGGCTTAACATCATGTGCGCGGGTCTGGTGCTTGCCGAGGGCAAGTCCGAGGCGGCGCTGGACCGGGTCGTCAACTCGATCCGCGCTTTCACACGCGTGCTCGTGGTGGCACGGGACGGCGACTACATCCCCGCGATGCTGACGGCGCTGCGGGCATGAGGTGGCTGGTCCCCCTTGCGTTTCTGGCCGTGGCGGGACCGGCGCTCGCCCATGGCGGAGGCGCGCTTGATCATCACAGCGCCTGGCCGTTTCTGGTTCTCGGATTTGCCGTGGGCATGGCCCATGCGCTTGATGCCGACCATGTGGCCGCGGTGGGCGCACTTGTGGGGCAGGGCGGTCGTCGTCGGAGCATCGTGGCCCGTGGCGCCGTCTGGGGGCTGGGACATACGCTGGCGCTGTTCGCAATCTGCTCGACCGTGCTGTTGCTGGGCCTCACGATTTCCGACCGGCTGGGTGCGGCGCTGGAATTTGTCGTCGGCCTGATGATCGCAGCACTTGGGCTGAAGGTCTTCTGGACGCTCTGGTGCGAGCGCATCCACATCCATGTGCACGAGCATGACGGGGTGCGCCATATCCATGCCCATTCCCACAAGGGCGAGGGGGCGCATCAACGCTCGCCCCATGCGCATCGCCACGAAGTGCGGGCGCTGCTGCCGACGCTGGGCGTGGGGCTGGTTCATGGCGCGGCGGGATCGGCCGGGTTGCTGGTGCTGATCGTGGCAAGCGCCGACAACACCATCGAGGCGCTTCTGGCCTTCGCGGTCTTCGGCCTTGGCTCGCTCATTGGCATGACGCTTTTGACGGCCGTGGCGAGCTATCCGCTGGCCTATATCAATCGGGGCGCGCGATGGATGCGCACCTCGCTCGCGGTGACCATCGGATGCCTGGCGGTCGTCGTCGGGACGGGCGTGGCAGTCGAGAGCTATAGCGGGCTTTGGCTTTAGGGAAGGAGCGGCGTGATGTGCGGCGAAATCGACGAACAGGTACTGATCGGGCAGGAACTGATGGACCGGGCGCGGGTCGTGGCGAAAACGCTCGGCCTGCCGGAGCCGGGCGCCGAGGGACCAGGGCCGACCGGCCTAGCCGAAGCCGAGGGGCGCGCGGCCTATATGGAACACCTGTTCCGGGACGCGCTGTCGCGGGCGCTTTCGGATATTGGCCGAGCTGAAGAGGACGAAACGGTGGATGCGCTGGCCGCGCAGGCCATCGCGCTGGCGCGGGTGGCGGGCTTTCTTGCCGGCCAGCTTCCGGCGGAGGCCGATCTTTATCGCGCGCTGATCGAGTCCGCGACGGCAGGTCATGCCGAAGCGCGGCAGATGGCCGAGGCCGCCTCGGACCACCACCACCACGACCACCATCATCACCACTGACGGGCAGGTGCGAAGCCGATCGCAAAACTTCGGGTATCTTTCCGATCCCGAATGGCGGGCCGGCCTTCTCGAGGTCGCCTTCGGCAGAAGTTTTTGGGCGTTTCTGGCCGCTGCGGTGGTTTTGGGCGTCATCTGCTGGGCGTTGCTGGGGGCGGATGTGGTCCGGGTCGCGTTTCGCGAAGATATCGAGATACTTATCGGGCTTGTGCCTCGGGTCCTGGTGGCGCTGTCAATCGCAGCGCTGATCTGGGTGCTTCTTCCACGGGACAAGATGGCGGGACTGGTCGGCAAGGACTCCGGCATCCGGGGCCTCGTGATTGCAACGATGGCCGGAACCGTCACGCCGGGGGGGCCGTCGTCGGCCTATTCGCTTCTGGCGGTGCTGGCGGTGTCGGGGGCGGATCGGGGCGCGTTGATCGCCTATATCACGGCGTGGGCCACGCTTGGGATGCAGCGCATCCTGATCTGGGACGTTCCGTTCATGGGCGAGGAATTCGCGCTGCTGCGCTTCATGGTCAGTCTTCCGCTGCCAGTGCTCGCAGGCATGATTGCGCGCAGGTTGCCGATGGAGCTTCGGGTCAACGACCCCGAGGACAGGAAGCGGGAGGTCTGAGATGGGCTTTTTCGTGCTTCTCGCTCTTCTGGTGGTGCTTCTGGGCATTGCGCTGCGCCGGGGCGAGGATTTCGGGCCGGTCGTCAAACGCTTCATTGAGCAGTTCGCCATGCTGGTGCCGCGCATGCTTTGTGCGCTGGTGGCGGCCGGGTTCATCGCCCAGCTTCTGCCGAAAGAGGCGATTGCGCGGCTTCTGGGGGACGAGGCGGGGATCATGGCCATTCCACTGGCCGCCGCCGTCGGGCTGCTTGTGCCCGCTGGCCCCGTCATAACCTTTGCGATTGCCGCCGTGTTTGCGAAATCGGGGGCCTCGACTGCGGCGCTTGTCACCTTCGTGACCTCGTGGAGCATCTTCGCCGCGCACCGGATCATAATCTATGAACTGCCGCTGCTCGGCCCGTCCTTTCTGCGCCTGCGCGTCGTCTCGGCGGCGATTGTGCCGTTCCTTGCCGGGCTGATGGCGTTTCTGGTCGGGCTGATCACGGTCTATGGCACGGCGACACCAACGTGAGCGCCGCGCCCGCGATATCCATGGGAGACACCCGATGAGCGATCTGCCCGAAGGTTACCGGAAATGGCAATCAGACGTGATCGTCGATCTGCTACAGGCCTATGACGTCGAATATATCGCGATCAATCCCGGCGCGAGCTTCCGGGGGCTGCATGACAGCCTTGTCAATTACGGCGGCGATAATCCGAAGATGCTTGTCTGTCAGCACGAAGAGACAGCGGTGCAGATCGCCCATGGCTATGCCAAGGCGACCGGCACGCCGATGGCCTGTATCCTGCATGATCTCGTGGGCCTTCTGCATGGGCAGATGGCGATCTATTACGCCTTCGCCGACCGCGCGCCCGTGTTTATTCTGGGCGCGACGGGGCCGATGGACGAATCGAAGCGGCGCCCCCGATCGGACTGGCACCACACGGCGCAAAGCCAAGGTGACGCGGTGCGGAACTTCACCAAGTTCGACTATCAGCCCCATGCCATCGAAGGCGTGCCCGACAGCTTCATGCGCGCCTGGTCGGCGATGGTGACCGAACCTGCGGGGCCCGTATACCTGTGCTACGACGCCATGCTTCAGGAGACGCCTCTCGAGACCGAGGTGTTCGTGCCGGGACCCGAGATCGAGAAGGCGCCCGCCCCGATGGCCGCCGATCCGGAGAAGCTCGAAGCGATCGTGCGCAAGCTTCTTTATGCCCAGTCTCCGTGGATCATGGCCGAGTTCACGGGCCGCCACCCGGGCAATTTCGACAAGCTTGTGAGGCTGGCAGAAACGCTTGGCGTGGCGGTGTGGGACGTGAATTCTTCGCTCTGCTTCCCCAACAGGCACCCACAGACCCTTTCGATGGATACCGACAGCCTGAAGTCGGCGGATGCGATCCTCGCCCTGGATGTGGTGGACTGGGAAAAGGCCACGGCCAAGCTGAACTCGACCACGCGGGAACTGACCTCTTACCTGGCTGACGAGTGCATCTGGATGGAGGTGGGGTTCCACGAAACCGGGATCGGGTCATGGTCGCTCGACTACGGGCGGTATCTGCCCAAGTCGCTGTCGGCGCTGGGCGACCCGCGTCTTGCGATGCCGCAGATGGTCGAAATCGCCGAACGGCTGATCGCCGAGGATGATACGCTGCCCGCAAGGATTGCCGCGCGCAAAACGAAGATCGCGGCGCGCCATGACGAGATCTTCGCGCGCTGGGCCGATGAGGCGAAGACGGACCGCGACGCGTCGCCTGTGACGCCCGCACGGCTGGCCGAAGAGGTCTGGTCGGTCATTCGTGACGAGGATTGGGTGCTGGCTGCCGGAACGCTAAGACAGTGGACGCGGAAGCTCTGGGATTTCGACGCGCCCCACAGGCACCCCGGCAAGGGGCTTGGTACTTCGACCCAGATCGGCATCGGGCTTGGCGTCGCACTGGCCCACAAGAAAAGCGACAAGGTGGTGGTGACGTTCCAGCCGGACGGCGACCTGATGTATGACGCAGGCGCGCTTTGGACAGCGGCGAAGCACGAGATCCCGCTGTTGATGGTGATGTACAACAACCGCGCCTATTACAACGACTGGCACCACCAGATCCGCATGGCCCGGCTGCGCGGTACGGATGAGGACAAGGCCCATATCGGGATGGACCTGTTCGGTCCCGAACCCGATTTCGCGGCTATGGCGAAAAGTATGGGGGTCTGGTCCGAGGGGCCGATCGAGAGGCCCGAAGACATCGCTGCGGCGGTGAAGCGGGGGCTAGAGGTTGTCAAATCCGGCAAGCCCGCGCTGATCGACGTGATCTGCCGGCATCGTTAGCGGGGTTTCCGAACCCGCCGCTCTCTAAAGAAAAAGCGCCGCCCCGGGGTCTCCGAGGCGGCGCAGGTTCAATCGGGACGTCGCGGTCAGTTGGTGCTGCAGGCCACCACCTTGAACTCGATCTCTTCACCGTCTTCGTAGGAGAAGTCGCAGGTCATGCCGACGGTTAGCGCGCCGCGCTCGGCCTCGGCCCCGTCAATGGTCAGCGCCGTGCGCGATCCCGAGATTTCGCCCATTTTCTCGCCTGCATCCGTCATGAAGGTCACTTCCTTGCCGCCATCGGCCAGCCCCATGATGCCGGTCTTGAACATCATTACTTCAGCGGCAGCGGCCATGACCTCTCCGGTGCAGGCAACGGCAGTGAATTCCGGTGGTGAACCGGCCGGATCGTAGGTGAACTCGCAATTCATGCCGACGGCAAGATCACCACGCTCGGCCTCGGCCCCGTTGACGGTGACGAGAGTGCGCGAGCCCGAGACTTCGCCCATCGTTTCGCCCGCTTCGCCCATGAAGGTGATTTCCTTGTTGCGGTCGGCCAGCGCGAGGATATCCGAGGCCACGGTCACCGTCGGTACCTCGACATTCAGCGCGGCTGCGATGATCTCGATGGTCTCGGGGCTTTGCCGCATTGCGGCTTCGACCAGACCCTGAACCTCATCCCCGCGGGCCGCTTCGATGGGAAGCCCGAGGCGTTCTGCCTCGGACAGGAACTCGGGGTTTTCCATCACCGACATGTAGGCGTCGCGCAGCTCTTCCACGACCTCATCCGGCACGCCCGGAGGCGCCGCGGTCAGGCGACCAAGGCTCGACAGCGCTTCGATGAGGCTCACGATCGAGCGCGCCTTGTCGGTTTCCGCGAATTCAAGCGCCTTGGGTGTGACGTCGCCGCCGATCCCCATGGCGATGGTCGCATTTCCCGCGTCGATGAAGGGCGCGAGCGAGGACAGCGAACCGACCTGTCCGACGATCTCGGAGCGTAGCATCGCCATTTCCGCGTCATTGCCCTGATAGCCGGGGATAAGCTCGATATTGAGGTCGAGCGCGTCGGCCAGCATGTTGGTTTCGGTAAAGGACGCAGAGCCAACGCCGGTCGACGCAAAGCGAACGGGTTCGGACGCGTTTCTGAGGTCTTCGAAAGACGCATAGTCAGAGGTTTCGGCAAGGACCATGACGCGCGGGTCGGACGAGGCCTTGCCGATCCATTCGAATTCGCTGAGATCGAATTGAATGCCTTCGCGTCCCAGAATCTGGGCATAGATCAGGCCGGTGTTGAACGTGCCGATGGTCAGCCCGTCGGGATCGGAGGCGAACAGCGTGTTCGCACCGATAATATGGCCGGCGCCCGGCAGGTTCTTGAAGATGACGCGCCGCGCGCCGAGTTCTTCTTCCAGGTATTGCCCGATCAGCCGGCCATAGGCGTCATAGCCGCCGCCGGGATTGGTCGCGATGATGTAGGTGACGTTCTTGCCCTCGAAGAAGCCCTGCGCCTCTACGGACACGGCCGCCGCGCTGGCGATCGCGGCAGCTCCGATGATGGTGTGTAGTCTCATATTGCCCTCCCTGGGTCATGGCAGGGGCGGGGGCATTCTTGCGACCCCCGTCCTCCGGGTGTCGTCTCCGGTCAGTCGGCCGGAGGTATCCAGTATTCCTCGAAGCCTTCGGCCGGTTCGAGCTGATCGAACCAATCCAGCCCGATGGCCTTCATCACCCGACTGTTGCAGACGATGATACGGGCTTCGATATCCGAAGTGTTCACCCGCTTATGCGCGACATAAGGCGGGATATAGATGAAATCGCCGGGTCCCCATTCGTATTTCTTGGGCGTGGTATCCCAGGTCCATTCGAATTCGACCTTGCATTCGAAATGCACGTCGTAATGCAGGTCGTGGCCCGTGCCCTCGATCACGAAGGCGATCTCTTCTGACAGATGCCGCGAAGTGCCCGTGGCCTTGCCGGCTTCGATGAACTGCATGAAGACATCGACACAGCACTCCTTGGTGTCCATGCGTTCGTTGATGACATGCTTGATAAGCCCGTCCGCCGAGCGTTCCATGGGCATCTGATCCCATTTCACGACATTCAGGCGGTTTTCGTAATCGGCGCGGAATTTCTGGCTTTGCTCAAGGGCTTCTCGGTAGAAGTTCACCTCGGGCACAGCGGTCCGCGCGCGCTCGCGTTCGGTGGCGTCGACAAAGGTTGCCGGATCAAGTCCCATGGTCGTCTCCTTCAAAGGTTCGCCGGAGGCGCGTAATCTTCATGTCCCGGCACCGGTTCTTCGGGCGGGAATTCCACCATTTTCTGGAAGATCATGTGCATGAAGAGGAACAGTGGCTTGGCTTTGAGCACGAGCACGAACGTCTCGTCGTCGGAATCGTTGAGGTGCTGGTGGACACAAGCGTTTTCCACGATCAGCGCATCGCCCGCTTCCCAGTCGATCCGGCGCCCGTCGTGGATGTCGTGGCCCTTGCCCTTGAGAATGAAGAACACGGCCGAGTTCATGTGGCCGTGGATTTGACCGTAGCCCTTGGGCGCGAAGGCATCCACATGCGCCTCGATCGACTGGGCGATCTTGTTGGCTTGTGGGTTGATGACCTTCTTGCCGAAATTCTGCGGCCCGCCTTTCCAGTTCATCTCTGACGTGCGGTACACGCGCGGTTGCGCATAAAGCTCATCCTTGAGCTGGCCATAGGTGCCCTCAAGCGCACGCACGAACGTACGCTTCTTGGTCCATCGCTCCCAGACGACCTTTTCGCGTTTTTCGCTGTTGTGGCCGACTCCCGCTTCGGTCGATGAGTCCGACATCTGCGTTCCTCCCGGTTTTAACCGAAGCGTAGAGTGTCCCGAAGGTTCCCGTCAACGGCACGGCGTTCCGAATAGAGGAACTGAGGTTCACTTTGGGCACCGGGTTCCGGGCGGTCCGGATCTTCAGTTCTTCACGACATCTTCCAGCGGGCGCACCGGAATGGGCAGGCCGAGGTATTCGGCGCTGTCTTCGTGCAGCAACTCGCGCACCCGGTCGGGCCCAAGGCGCTTGACCAGCTGATCGACAAGGCCGAACAGCGGCAGCGACACACCCGCCTGTTGGCTGAGGTCGAGGACCACATCCATATCCTTTTCATGCCAGGTGAACTTCGACGTATCCCAGCGTTCGAGCGTCGTGTTCCGGGCCGGACACTTCAAAAGCGTCTCACGCATGGACTGGGCATCGATACCGCAGGCTTTGGCGAGCGCGAGGGTTTCGTAATTCGCCACGCAAGCCGCCCAGTGCATCATGTTGTTGCAGGCCTTTCCAAGCTGACCGCACCCCGTGGGGCCCAGATGTTCGACGCTGCGGCTATAGGCCATCAGCACCGGGCGCACGGTCTCGATATCTTCCGCCGTCCCGCCGCAGAGCGAAATCAGCTTGCCTTGCTTGGCGCCCTGCAACCCGTAACAGACCGGGGCATCAATGAAGCCCACCCCCGCCGCACGGCATGTTTCGGCGAGGTCGATCATGGTGCCAGGATGGTTGGTCGCGGCCACGACGATCACCTGACCCGGTTTTGGCCCGGCCTCAAGCAGGCCGCGCACGACCGCGCGCGACTGATCGTCGGTGCTGACGACGCAGATCACGACATCAGCGGCCGTCGCGATGTCACTCAGCCCGGCCGTTGCCGAAACCGCGCCGCGTGTCGCGGCTGACAACATGTCCGGGTCGGTGTCATAGGCCGCGACATCGAACCCCGCCGCCGCACAGTGTCCGGCCATCGCGGCACCCATCGCGCCGACGCCAACAAAGCCCACTTGCATAATCGTTCCTCCCTGACTTTTGGTTGGAATGACAATTGGGCCCATCGACGGCCTTTCAACCACTGGCTTGCAGTTGTTCCCCGGTGCGGAACGGCGGTCCAAATCCGCTTCACGAAGGCAGGTGGGGTGCCTAGGCTTCGTCACGTGGCCGAGGCTGGCCACCGGGGCGTTGTTACGACAGGCCGTCAAGAGCCGTCGGAAGCGCACATCGGGAGGAGCGAATGATCGGTCTCGATCAGATATTTGCACCGCTTATCAATATTCTCACGACGCCCTATCTCATGGGCTTGATCTTCCTTGCCATTCCGTTGGGCATGTTCTTCGGGGCGGTGCCGGGGCTTGGCGGCAAGCTGGGGATCGTCCTGCTTATTCCTTTCGTCTTCGGCATGGACCCGCTTGCCGGCGCGGTCTTCTTGCTGGCGATGCACGCGGTGGTGCATACCGGGGGTTCAATCCCATCGATCCTGTTCGGTGTCCCGGGGACGGGGCCTGACGCCGCGACCATCGTGGACGGCTATCCGATGGCGCAGCGGGGCGAAGCGGGCAGGGCCCTTGGCGCGTCGCTGGGGGCGTCGGGGATCGGCGGCGTGATCGGGGCGCTGTTCCTGGCGGCGATGCTGCCGGTGCTGAAGCCGTTGATCCTTGCGTTCTCCCCGGCCGAGTTCTTCCTGCTGGCCCTGTTCGGGATCACCTTCATCGCCATGCTGTCGGGCCGAAGCCTGATCAAGGGCGTCGCGGTCGGGTTTCTGGGGCTTATGGTCTCGCTCGTCGGGCTCGACCCGCACACGGGGTCCGAACGGTTCACCTTCGGCCAGCTCTGGCTCTGGGACGGGGTCAGCGTCGTCGCGGCGGTGCTGGGCATCTTCGCGATCCCCGAGATGATGTCGCTGGCCGTCAAGGGTGGCGCGATCGCCAAGGTGCAGGGCAAGGCAAAGACCTACGACATTGCACAGGTCTTTCAGGGCATATTGGATGTGTTTCGCCACCCGTGGCTGACCTTCCGCACCTCGGTGATCGGGGCCGCCATCGGGGCGATCCCGGGGCTTGGCGGAGATGCGGCGTCCTGGATCTGCTATGGCCACGCCGTGCAGTCGGCAAAGGACCAGTCCATGTTCGGCAAGGGGGACGTGCGCGGAGTGATCGCGCCCGAGACCGCGAACAACTCAAAGGAGGGCGGCTCGCTGTTGCCGACGCTTTTCTTCGGCGTGCCGGGCTCGTCGGGCATGGCTATCCTGATCGGCGCTTTCATCATGCTGGGCATCCAGCCGGGGCCGCATATCGCGTTGACCGGGATGGATCTCGTCTGGTCGCTGATCTGGGCGCTCGCGCTCGCGAACCTGCTGTCGATCCCGGTTTTCATGCTTATGGCGCCCGCGTTTTCGCTTTTGGTCTTCGTCCGTGGCGCGCTGCTTATTCCCTTCGTGCTCGTGCTTGCCTTTCTGGGCGCCTACCTATCGGAGTCGGCATGGGAGAACATGCTGATCCTGATCGGCCTCGGGATCCTGGGCTATTTCCTGAAGAAATTCGGCTGGCCTCGTCCGCCCTTCGTGATCGGTCTTGTTCTGGGGCATATCGCCGAGGATTCGATCCACAAGGCCCTCGCGATCTGGGGGCCGACCTTCTTCCTGCGGCCCCTGAGCCTTGTCTTCATCGCGATGATCATTGCGACCATCGGCGCCTATATCTGGCGGCAGCGCAAGACCCGCGACGGCAAGGAGATCCACTTTGACATTTAACGCCCGCACCGCGACCTCGCTTGTGATGTTCCTGCTGTTCGCCGGGGCCTGCGTCTTCGCACTCGGGCTGCCGCAGAAGGCGGCGTTCATGCCGCTGCTTATCGGTATTCCGGGGTCTCTTTTGTGCCTGTGGCAGCTCATACTGGACCTCAGGCGCCCCGCCGACGCCCCGCCTGAAAGGGGCGAGGTCGCCGAAGGACGGTCGGAGACGGAGGTGTTTCTCTGGCTTGGTGCCTTCGCCGTTGCCATCATCGGCTTCGGCTTCATCGTCGGCGGCCCGCTTGTCGTGCTGGCCTTCGTGAAGCTCTCATCCGGCGAGAACTGGAAGAATGCGCTGGTCGCGGGGGCGGGAACCTTCGTGGTGATCTACGGCGTGTTCATCCTGCTGCTGGAGCTGCCGATGTTTCAGGGGCTTATCCTCGAAGCCATTCTTTGACCGACCACCACCGGAAGACCATCATGAGCCGACTACCGCTGACGATTGCCACCACCGACTACGACCATTTCCGCGATATCCGGACAGGCGACGTCGTGCCCGAAGGGATCGACCTCAACTGGCTTCTTCTGGGGCATCACGAATGCTTTGCCCGGATGACCGCGCACCGCGAGTTCGATCTTAGCGAAATGAGTTTCGCGAAATTCTCGACCCAGGTCACGCGCAAGGACAGCGACCTGATCGGCCTGCCGGTCATTTGCTCGCGTTTGTTCCGGTTCTCGTCCTTCTACGTCAACCGAAACTCGGGCATCAGGTCGATCGAGGACCTGTACGGCAAAACTGTGGGCAGCCCGGAATGGGCACATTCCGCAGCCGTCTGGATGCGCGGTTGGATGCAGAACGATGTCGGCATGGACATGTCGAGGATCAAATGGGTGCAGGCGGGGGCCAACGCAGCGGGGCGCGAGGAAAAGGTCGAACTGAACCTGCCCGACGGGATCGAGATCACGCGGGTGAAGGACAAATCGCTGTCCGAGATGCTGGCAAGCGGAGAGCTCGACTGCGCGATCATCGCCCGCCCGCCCACCTGTTTCCTCGACGGGCACCCAGATGTGGTGCGGCTCTTCCCCGATTTCCTTGAACGCGAGGAACAGCAATATGCCGATACCGGCGTCTGGCCGATCATGCATATCGTGGCGATGAAGAAGTCAGTGCTTGAGGCGCATCCCTGGGCGGCGCGGAACCTATACGCCGCCTTTGACGAAAGCCGCCGCCGCAGTGTTGAGCGGATACTCGACCCGGCGGTGTCGCGCTATCCGGTGGCCTGGCTGCCGATCTATGCGCGCAAGATGCAGACTGTTTTCGGCAAAGAGCTGTTTCCCTTCGGGATCGAGGCCAACCGCAAGACCTGGGAGACGATGGGGCTTTACACCTATCAGCAGGGGATCGCGCATCGGCAGTTCGCGCCGGAGGAGATCTTCCCCGATACCATTGAAACGAAGGTGATCATCTGATGCCCGACAGCGGAGGACCCGTCGCCCCCGAACGGATTGCCGATGTCGCGGCGGCGGCGCGGATTCTGGCCGCGCGCGGCGTCGTCGATGGGTTCGGCCATGTCTCGATGCGCCATCCGAATGCGCCCGGGCGATACCTGATGTCCCGGGCACTGGCGCCCGCTCTGGTGACGCCAGAGGATATCGTCGAATACGATCTTGATAGCGAGGAATGCGACCCGGACGCGCCGAAAGGGTTTCTCGAGCGCTTCATCCACGGCCAGATCTATGCCGCGCGGCCGGATGTGAACGCGGTGGTGCACAGCCATTCGCCCTCGGTCATTCCTTTCGGCATCGCCAAGGCCCCGATGCAGGCCTGTTTTCATAACGCGGCTTTTCTGGCGGGCGGGGTGCCGGTGTTTGACATCTGGAAGCATTACGGGGCGACCGACATGCTGGTGTCGGACAACGACAAGGGCGAAAAGCTTGCCGAATGTCTTGCCGACCGCCCTGTGGCGCTGATGCGCGCGCACGGATCGGTGGCCTGCGGTTCCTCGCTTGAGGTCGCCGTATTCCGCGCGGTCTATACAGAGGTCAACGCCCGCGTGCAGCACTGGGCAGGCGCGCTGGCCCAAGAGGGCGAGGACCTTGCGGTCCTGCGCGACGAGGAAGGCGTGTTGGCGGACGTGCCGAACCAGACGGCCGGCATGCGGGCGTGGGATCTCTGGCGGCGGGAAATTCGCGACGAGACGGGGTGGTGAGATGAGCGAAAAGGACGATCTGGCCCTTTGCCTGCGGATGCTCGAACATCAGGGCATCATCGACTTCAACGGCCATGCCTCGATCCGGACCGAAGGCGGCATGTTCATCAATATCGGCGCGGCCCAGCGCAGCCGTCTGACGGCGGACGATATCTGCACCGTTGATCTTGACGGCAACCTGATCCAAGGCGCCGGCAAGCCGCCGCTTGAATTCCACCTTCATGCCGGAATCTATCGCGACCGGCCCGAGGTGGGGGCGGTCGTTCACGCCCATCCGTCCTGGTCGACCTTCCTGACGATGACCAGCCACGACTATCAACCGGTTTTTGCGCAAGGCACGCTGGTGCATCCGGTGCCGGTGCTCGACACACCCGACTCGATCAACAGCCCTGAGATGTCGGCCCGTCTGAACGCGGTGATGGGCGATCGTCCGGCGGCGCTGATGAAGTCGCACGGCGCGGTGACCGTGGGCGCGAACATCGTCGAGGCCTTCGTGCTGATCGTCTACCTCGAAGAGAATGCGCGGCGGCAATATATGGCGAGCCAGATCGGCGCGCCCTACGCCTTCTCTGATGCCGAGGCCGAGGCGGCGCGCAAAAAGCTCTGGTCCGAGGGGCTTTTCCGGCGGACGTGGGAGCACTATCGCGCGAAGCTGGAGGACGCATGACCGATCAGGCCTACCACCTTATCGGGGTCATGGGGTGGCCCGTGATGCATTCGCGGTCTCCGCTCATGCACAATTACTGGTTCTCGCAGACCGGTCTGCCGGGGAAGTACGTTTTCCTGCCGCTTGAGCCACATCGCCTGCCCGCCGCGCTGCGGTCGCTGCATGCGCTGAACTTCGCGGGCGCGAACCTGACCATTCCGCACAAGCTTCAGGCCATGGAGATCGTCGATGAGGTCGATCCGGTGGCGCGAAAAATCGGAGCGATTTCCTGTGTCGTCGTGCGCGATGACGGCTCGCTTTGGGGGACGAACAACGACTGGCTGGGCTTTCTGGGAAACCTAAAGCAATCGGTTCCCGAATGGCGTGGGGACGCCGGACCAGCCACGGTGATCGGGGCAGGGGGCGGATCGCGGGCGATCTGTCATGCGCTTTTGTCCGAGGGTGCGCCTGCGGTGCGGCTCGTGAACCGGACCCGCGCGAAGGCAGAACGGCTGGCGGCCGATATCGGCGGCCCGATCGAGGTGATCGGCTGGGAGGCGCGGCACGATGCGCTCGACGGCGCGGCGACGGTGGTCAACACCACAAGTCTTGGCATGGTGGGGCAACCGCCGCTGGATTTGCGACTTGATGCGCTTGGCGCCGAGGCCGTGGTTGCCGACATCGTCTATACGCCGCTGGAAACCCGGTTCGTGAAGGCGGCGCAGGCCCGCGGCAATCGCGCGGTGGGCGGACTCGGCATGCTGATTCACCAAGGGCCGCCTGCGTGGAAACTGTGGTTCGGGTTGGAACCGAAGGTCACGGACGAGCTTCGGTCGATGATGGAAAAAAGCATTCTCGGCGACGGCTGAAGGAGGACGACATGGCGAAAGACGAAGGTGGCCTGATGATTGGCCGAATGCTCATCGGAGGAGAGTTCGTCGAAAGCGAGGGCGGCGGCTGGATCGGGACGATCAACCCCGCGAACGAAGCGCTGATCGGGCGCGTGCCCGAGGGGACGGCCGCGGATGTCGAACGCGCGGTGGCGGCGGCGACCAAGGCGCAAAAGGGTTGGGCCGCGCTCGATATGCAGGCACGGGCGGGTTATCTCAACCGGCTGGGCGACGCGATCCTGGAGCGGGCGGACGAACTGGCCGAACTCGAAGCCATCGATACCGGCAACACGATCGGCAAGATGAAGGCCGATGTCGAGAAATCGGTTGAGCGCATCCGGCTTGCCGCGGGCCTTGCTTTCGAGATCAAGGGCCAGACCATCCCGGCCACGGCAAACGGGCTGCACATGACCCTGCCGACACCCTATGGGATCGTGGGGCGGATCATCCCCTTCAACCATCCCTTCGGCTTCGCCGCCTCGCGGCTGGCGAGCGCGATCATTCCGGGCAATGCCATCATCATCAAACCCTGTGAAACCTCGCCGCTGTCGGCCTGCGTACTGGGGGAAATCGTCACCGACATCCTGCCGCCGGGCGTCGTCAACATCGTCACCGGCGGCGCGGCGACCGGCGAGGCCATCGTCAGGCATCCCAAGATCAAGCGGATCGCGTTTATCGGACACGCGGCGACGGGCATGGCCATTCAACGGGCCGCGGCGGAAGTGGCCGTCAAGCACGTCACGCTGGAACTGGGCGGCAAGAACCCGATGATCATCTGCCCCGATGCCGATCTTGACGCAGCCAGCGCCGCCGCCGTGCGCGGGATGAACTTCGCCTGGCAGGGTCAGTCCTGCGGGTCGACCTCGCGGCTGATGCTGCACGAGGATGTCTATGACACCGTGCTGCCCCGGGTGATCGAGAAGATCTCGACCATGAAAGCCGGTGATCCGCTTGATCCCGCCTCTGACATGGGGCCGATGAACTCGCAGATGCAATACGACAAGACGATGAAATACATCGAGATCGCCAAGGCAGACGGGGCGACGCTGGCCGCGGGCGGCAAGCGCCCCGAGGGGCCGGAATACGACAAGGGCTTTTGGGTGGAGCCCACGGTGTTCACCGATGTGACGACCGACATGCGCATCGCGCGGGAAGAGGTGTTCGGCCCGGTTCTGTCGGTGTTCAAGTGGCGCGAGATCGACGAAGTCATAGAGATGGCCAATGCCATCGACCTTGGCCTGACCGCCTCGATCTGGACACGCGACCTCAGCCTCGCCCTGCGTCTCACCCGCGAGGTCGATGCAGGCTATGTCTGGGTCAATGGCTGCGGGACGCATTTCCGCAACGTGCCTCACGGCGGGTTCAAGAACTCCGGCACCGGCCGCGAAGAAGGCATCGATGAGATTCTGAGCTACACAGAGGTCAAGGCGGTCAATATTTTGGCGGGGTAGAAGATGAAAACCGGCATCGCCACCGTATCGATTTCGGGCAATCTGGATGAAAAGCTCGAAGCCATTGCGGCGGCGGGGTTCGAAGGTATCGAGATCTTCGAGCAGGATTTCATCGCGGATATGCGGTCGCCCCGGGAGATCGGGGACCTGATCCGTTCGTACGGTCTGGAGATTCTTCTTTTCCAGCCGTTTCGCGACTTCGAGGGGCTGCCGGAACCCCTGCGCGGGCGCGCTTTCGACCGTGCGAGGCACAAGTTCGATCTGATGGCGGAACTGGGTGCGCCTTTGATCCTGGTCTGTTCCTCCGTGCACCCTGAGGCGCTGGGAGGCATCGACCGGGCGGCCGCGGATTTCAGCGCGCTTGGCGATATCGCTGCCGAACGGGGGCTCAAGGTCGGTTACGAGGCACTTGCCTGGGGACGGCATGTCAATGATCACCGCGATGCCTGGGAGATCGTGCGCCGCGCCGATCACGCGGCGGTCGGGCTGATCCTCGACAGTTTTCACACATTGGCGCGCCGGATCGATCCGGACACGATCCGCCGGATACATGGCGACAAGATCTTTTTCGTACAGCTTGCCGACGCACCGATGATCGAGATGGACCTGCTTTACTGGTCGCGTCACTTTCGAAACATGCCCGGCGAAGGCGACCTTGCGGTGACCAGCTTCATGCGGGCGGTCTCGGCGACGGGGTATGATGGACCGGTCAGCCTTGAGATCTTCAACGATCAGTTCCGTGGCGGCCCGCCCAAGGCGATTGCACGGGACGGGCACCGCTCGATCATCACGCTTCTTGACGATGTGAGGCGGCTGGAAACAGGCGCTATCGCCGGACTGCCCGTTCTTCCCGCGCGGGTCAGAATAAACGGCGTGGAATTCATTGAATTCGCCGCCTTTGGTGAGGACAGGGACCGACTTGCCGGGCTGCTTGAATCCATGGGTTTCCAACGGTCGGGCCGGCACATATCGAAGGACGTGGATCTTTGGACACAAGGAAGCATCCGGATCGTCGTGAATGCCGATCAGGACGGCTTCGCCCGAACCTTCTGGAATGCGAACGGCATCGGTGTCTGCGACCGAGGGTTGAAGGTTTCAAGCGTGGCGGACGCCAATTCCCGGGCGATGGCCCTGGGTGCAGAGCCATTTTCCCAGCCGCTCGGGCCGGGCGAACTCGACATTCCCGCGATACGCGGCGTCGGCGGCGGCGTGATGCATTTCATCGATGACGAAAGCGGTCTGGCCAAGGTTTGGAGCGCCGAGTTCAAGCCGCTCAAGACGCCCGACGGTTCTGGTGCGGGTCTTGAAGAGATC
The DNA here is from genome assembly GCA_013042605.1 of Paracoccaceae bacterium. Lineage (GTDB taxonomy): Bacteria > Pseudomonadota > Alphaproteobacteria > Rhodobacterales > Rhodobacteraceae > JABDPT01. The sequence continues at coordinate 3,566 of JABDPT010000038.1, read as the reverse complement.
GACCATATCGCAGAGACCATGAGCTATGACGAAATGCTGTCATGGACGCTGTTTCATTCCTCGATCTTCGATATGCACCCTGCGCCGATGCTTGACGTCATTGATCCCGACGGGCTGGTGCGCAGCCAGGCCGTTGCAACCCCGGACGGCCGATATCGCCTGACCCTGAACGGTGCCGAAACCCATCGCACACTTGCCGGGCAGTTCCTTGCCGGAAGCCTCGGGTCCTCGGTTCAGCACATCGCCTTTCGCAGCGGCGATATCTTCGCCACCGCCAGCGAACTGGCCGCCCGCGGGTTCGAGGCGCTTGAGATGCCGGGGAATTACTATGACGACCTGTCGGCCCGATTTGCGCTTGGCAGGGATCTTCTGAACCGCTTGCAGGCCGCCAACGTGCTTTACGACGAGGATGACGCGGGCGCCTATTTCCAACTTTACGGGCGACCGTTCCAGAACGGGCTTTTCTTCGAGATTGTCGAGCGGCGTGATGGGTATTCCGGCTATGGCGCGCCCAACGCGCCCTTCAGAATTGCCGCGCAGAAACGGCTCGTGTCCGTCAAGGGCCTTCCAAGAGCATGAAGAGAGGACCAATGCGAAAGGTAGACGCATTCACCCATATCTGGCCTGCGCCGTTCTATGAGGCTCTCAAGCGGATCACCGGAGAGATGAGCGACATCACACGCCGGTCCGAAGCTCAGAGGATGATGATCGATCTCGATGAGCGGTTCGAGATCATGGATGCTCATGAGGGATACTGCCAGATCCTCTCGCTTGGCTCGCCCCCCTTCGAACTGGTGGCATCGGGACGGGACGCGGTGGAACTGGCGCGGATCGGCACCGACAGCCAGGCCGACCTTGTCGAGACCTATCCTGGCCGGTTTCCCGGGTTCATCGCGTCACCGCCAATGGGCGAGGATATAAAGACAATCCTGGACGCTTGCCGTCATGCGATCGAGGAGCGCAGCGCCCTTGGCGTCCAGATCTACACCAATGTCGCGGGCCAGGCCCTTGATCACCCACGGTTCCTGCCGTTCTGGGACTACATGGCCGCCTCCGGTCTGCCGGTATGGCTTCATCCTGCGCGTGGCGCCGGCATGACCGACTACGCCGGTGAGCCGAAGTCGCAATTCGAGATCTGGTGGACCTTTGGCTGGCCCTATGAAACGTCGGCGGCCATGGCGCGGCTTGTCTTCTCGAAGCTGTTCGACCGGTTGCCGGAGCTCAAGGTGATCACGCATCATGGCGGCGGGATGGTGCCGTTCTTCGCGGGACGCGTGGGGCCGGGCTGGGATGTTCTCGGGGCGCGGACATCGGACGCGGATTACGGAAGCCTGCTGAAAGAGCTCAAGAAGCGGCCCATCGACTATTTCCGGATGTTCTATGCCGATACCGCGCTTTTCGGGGCCCGGGCGGCACAGGAATGCGCAATCGATTTCTTCGGAATTCCGCACACGCTGTTTGCATCGGATGCCCCGTTCGATCCCGAAGGCGGGCGCATGTACATTCGCGAGACGGTCAGGATCGTCGACAGCCTCGACATCTCGCAAGAGGATCGCGCCGCGATCTATCACGGCAATATCGGCCGTCTGGTGGGACGGGACTTCAGCGCGGTCTGACCCAGGCGCGCTCCTATCTCAGAACAAGAACGGGCCGAGTGCCGAGCGCCAGAACTTCGGCAGTCTGGCTGCCGATGAGCATCTTTCGCACGCCGCGCCGGCCATGGGTGGCCATTACGATCAGGTCGCAGTCTTCTTTGTCTGCTGTCTCCATGATCCCGTCGGCCGGGCGCCTGTCGGGAACATGTATGGTTTTGGATGCGACATTGGCCTTTTCCGCGCGTGCTGCGCAATCAGTCAGGATCTTGGCGGCCGAACTGGCGGCCGCTGCCTCATAGTCGGGTATCGCGGAAAGATCGCCGGCTTCGTACTGTCCCGCGATTTCGAGGGCTGACCAGATCTCGGTCACCGATACGAAGACGACCTCTGCACCGGTTGCGCTTGCCAGGCCGATCCCGTGTTCGACGGCGTGATTTGCCAGCTCTGACCCATCGGTCGCCACCAGAATTTTCTTGTACATGTTAGCCCCCTTTCCCTTGTTCACCTTCGCGTACCATTTTGTGGCGAAACCCCGTGCTAAGGAAGCACTGATTGTCCGGGTCGTAAGAAGCTCGGAACAACATGTAGGATTTGAGGCCGGAGCAGGGGCACAGTTGAAACTGGAGTCGCTGTGGTCAGGGCTTCGCTAAATGCCGCCACTTCCTGCATTCCGAAAATAGAGATCAGGCATGAGGTGTTTTTTGTCTCCCGCAAAAGCAAGCGGTTGCGGTGAGAAACACCTGATCAGTGGCCCAGACACAGGGGGCTAGACACGCACTAAAATATCCTTCGCAACCCGGTCTATATCGGCAAGACACGTCATAAGGATGAACTCTCCGACGGTCTTCACGAAGCCATTATCGACAATGCAACCTGGACGCGGGTGCAGGCTCTGTTGGCAGATTACGGCGGCAAAAAGATCAGCACGGCTCGGCGATCAGCCCGTCGTCCACTGGATGGCGTGCTGTTCGATTCCATAGGCCGGGTGATGCGCACAACTCACGCAAGCAAGTCTGTGCGGCGAAAAGGTTTTACCCAATCGAAGCGCTATTGGTATGCCACGTCAAAGCCATCAGGCGCAAAGGACGAAATCTCAATCGAGCGTTTGCCCGCGATGGAGATTGAGCGCCTTGTTCTCAGCGGTCTTGATAGTCGATTGAGCGACAAGACGTGGCCGGCAGATCAGATCACTCGGGCCGATGGGGACAATGCTTCAGTCACCGACATCTTACAGGCGGCATCTGGCAAAATCTCTATGCGCTGTTGGAGCAAGATGCGGACAACAGCTCGGATTTGGCCAGCCTTGAATTGCCATTCAAAAGCGCCAGAACGGTTGCTCACGACCAATTGTCATTACGCCTGAAAACGGCCCGCAACCGGAACCGATCCTTATCGCACTTGTCGCAGATGCGAGGCGATGGGCAGATGAACTCCTAGATGCAAATCTCAAACCATTCAGCAAATTAATCTACGGGAAGGTTTGCGCAGCGGGTCTGTTAGCCGCATCCTTCCGCTCGCCTGGCTAGCCCCAGACATCACAACAGCCATTCTTGAGGGTCGCCAGCCATCCCATCTTACCGCCAAAGGTTTGCGCGCTATTCCTGAACTGCCACTGAGTTGGGACAAACAACGCCAGATTCTGGGCTCCCACCATAATCGAGCGTAGCCGGATCTGCCCAAGACCTCGCGCGCAACTACCTCGAAGAGTCTTCTGCCAGATACGCGCCAAAATCGCCTCAAACAGGGACCGGTAGCGAGATCTCAATAGGCTTGCTTCCAGCTAACTAACTGACAAGTAAACGCTTTCCCGTACGCGCGTCATGCCTGCGATTTTGAGAAGACTAAGTGGTGGGCGACCCTGGAATCGAACCAGGCGTGCGTCTCCGCGAGGGAGTTACAGTCCCCTGCCACACCTTGCGGCCTGTCGCCCACGAGCGGGGTGGATAGCGCCGGGTCTTGAATGCGTCAACC
>JABDPT010000037.1 GCA_013042605.1 Paracoccaceae bacterium | reverse complement strand
TTTCAGCCGTGATCGAGGCTGATCGCGCTCATCTATGGCATCACCTGCTACAGCACAAACCCCACGAAACAACCGATCCCCGGATCATCGTCGAGGGCAAGGGCCTGCGCGTCTGGGACGCCAAGGGGCGCGAGCATATCGATGCGGTATCGGGTGGTGTCTGGACGGTGAACGTAGGCTATGGGCGCGAACGCATTGCCAATTCGGTGCGCGATCAGCTTATCCAGATGAATTTCTTCGGCAACACGCTCGGGTCGGTCCCCGGCGCGCGATTTGCCGAGATGCTGATTGACAAGATGCCGGGCATGTCGCGGGTCTATTACACGAACTCCGGGTCCGAAGCGAACGAGAAGGTGTTCAAGATGGTCCGCCAGATCGCGCATAAGCGCCATGGCGGCAAGAAGTACAAGATCCTCTACCGCGAGCGGGACTACCACGGATCGACCCTCGCCACGATGTCGGCGGGCGGGCAGGACGAACGCAACGCGCAATACGGCCCCTTCGCACCGGGCTTCGTGTCGGTACCGCATTGCCTGGAATACCGCGCGCAATGGGACGTCGAGAATTACGGCGAGCGGGCGGCGGATGCCATCGAGGAGGTGATCCTGCGCGAAGGCCCCGATACGGTGGGCGCGCTTTGCCTTGAACCGGTGACGGCAGGCGGCGGCGTGATTACACCCCCCTCGGGGTATTGGGAGCGGGTGCAGGAAATCTGCCGCAAATACGAAGTGCTCTTGCATATCGACGAAGTTGTCTGCGGCATCGGACGCACCGGCACATGGTTCGGCTATCAACAGTACGGCGTGAAGCCCGATTTCGTGACGATGGCCAAGGGTGTGGCCTCGGGCTATGCTGCCATCGCCTGCATGGTCACGACCGCGGATGTGTTCGAGATGTTCAAATCCGACGCGTCCGACCCGCTCAACTATTTCCGCGATATCTCAACCTTCGGGGGCTGCACTGCCGGACCCGCCGCGGCCATCGAAAACATGGCGATCATCGAAGAGGAAGGCTTGCTTGAGAACACGCAAGCGATGGGCGACCGGATGATGATGCGGCTGGAGGAGCTCAAGGAAAAGCACGCCTGCGTCGGCGATGTGCGGGGCAAGGGCCTTTTTTGCGGGGCCGAGCTTGTCGCGGATCGCGCAACCAAGGATCCCGGACCGGAAAAGATGGTGCAGGCGGTTGTGGCCGACTGCATGGGGCAAGGCGTCATCATCGGGGCGACCAACCGGTCGATCCCCGGGTTCAACAATACGCTCTGTTTCAGCCCCGCGCTGATTGCCACGGCCGACGATATCGATACGATCACGGAAGCGGTTGATGGCGCGTTGACGCGCGTCTTTGGATGACAGCAAGGGAGGCTCGGACGTGAGCACACTGCCCAGCACGGCACGGGTCGTTATCATTGGGGGCGGGGCGGTTGGCACCTCGTCCCTTTATCATCTGGCCAAGGCGGGGTGGACCGACTGCCTGCTTCTGGAAAAGAACGAACTGACCGCCGGCTCGACATGGCACGCCGCCGGGAACGTACCGACCTTTTCCGCCTCTTGGTCGATCATGAACATGCAGCGCTATTCGACCGAACTTTACCGCGGGTTGGGCGACGCGGTCGATTACCCGATGAATTATCACGTCACCGGATCGATCCGGCTGGCGCATTCGCGCGAGCGGATGCAGGAATTCGAGCGCGCCCGCGGAATGGGCCGCGCGCAGGGCATGGACTTGTCGATCCTGGCACCCAAAGAATTGCCCGATCTTTATCCTTTCATCGAAATTCACGATCTCGAAGGCGCGCTCTTCGACCCGAACGACGGCGACATCGATCCGGCTCAGCTGACGCAGGCGCTTGCCAAAGGGGCGCGGGCGATGGGCGCCAAGATCGAGCGGTTCTGCGATGTAATCGGTGTCGATCGCGACAACGGTGAATGGGTGATCAAGACTTCCAAGGGCGAGGTGCGCGCGGAATACGTGGTGAATGCCGCGGGCTATTATGCACAGCGCGTGGGCGACATGTTCATCCCCTTCGGCGGACGGCAGGTGCCCATGGCGGTCATGAGCCACCAGTACCTGCTTTTCGAAGAGATAGAGGATGTGCGTGCCCTGTCCGAAGCGCTTGGACGCAAGCTGCCGCTTTTGCGCGACGTCGACAGTTCCTACTATCTGCGTCAGGAAAAGAACGGTTTCAACCTTGGCCCCTATGAGCGCAAGGGCCGCGCGCATTGGAGCACGCCGGACGATCCGATGCCCGACGATTTCAGCTTTCAGCTTTACGCCGACGATCTCGAACGTATCGAGTGGTACGTCGAGGATGCCATGTCGCGGGTGCCGATCCTTGCCCGGGCAGGACTGTCGAAGATCATCAACGGTCCGATCCCCTACACGCCCGATGGCAACCCGCTGATCGGGCCGATGCCGGGCGTTCCGAACGCGTTCGAGGCCTGCGTCTTTACCTTCGGCATCGCGCAGGGGGGCGGTGCGGGCAAGGTGCTGGCCGAATGGATTACCGAAGGCGCGACCGAATGGGACATGTGGTCCTGCGACCCGCGCCGGTTCACCGACTACACCGACCCGGAGTATTGCCGTCTCAAGGCGCTCGAGGTTTATGGCCACGAGTACGCCATGCATTTCCCGACGCATCGCTGGCCCGCCGCCCCGGACAGGAAGCTGTCGCCGGTGCATGACCGCGTCAAGGCGCTGGGCGGACAGATGGGGGTCTATAACGGCTGGGAACGCGCGGACTGGTTCGCGCAAGACGGCGATGACACGTCGGAAGAGGCGACCGAAACCTGGAACCGCGCCGGGCCGTGGGAGCCGCGCGTGCGCGCGGAATGCGAGGCGGTGCGCGATGGCGTCGGCGTTCTCGACCTGCCCGGGTTTTCTCGGTTCCTTCTGGTGGGGGATGGCGCCGAAGAGTGGCTCTTGTCGAAGATCGCCGGCGGTTTGCCGAAGATCGGCCGGATGGGCCTTGCCTATTTTCCTGATCACCGCGGTCGGATCGTAACGGAAATGTCGATCCTGCGGTGGGACGAACACACTATCAACCTGATCACCGCCGCATCGGCGCAATGGCATGATTTCGAATGGCTGAAACAGGACCTGCCGAGCCATCTGTCCTTGGAAGATTTCACAGAAGAAACATCAACACTTATTGTCACGGGGCCAAAATCTCGCGAACTTCTGTCGCAAATCTCTGACGCAGATCTGACGCTCCCATGGCTTAGCCTTCAGACAATGCGCAAGGTCGCGGGGCACGAGGCCTATCTCGCAAGGGTATCCTTTGCGGGCGAACTTGGCTGGGAAATCCACGCGAATGTGGGTCATATCCCTTTGATGTATGACGCGATCCTTGCTGCGGGGGCCAAGCCCTTCGGCATGTGGGCGCTGAATTCTTTGCGCCTCGAAAAGGGCTACCGCACGTGGAAAGGCGACCTGTCTACGGATTATTCACTTATCGAAGCAGGGCTGACGCGCTTCATCGACTTCGACAAGAATGTCGATTTCCCCGGCCGCGCAGCTCTGAAGGCCGAGGCTGAAGCAGGCCCCGCCAAGATCGCCGTGGGCCTCGAGGTCGACGCGGGCGAGGCCGACGCGCCCTATATGGCGCTTTTGTGGAACAACGGGGAACTGGTCGGTGAAACCACCTCGGGGGCCTGGGGCTACCGTGTGGGCAAGTCGCTTGCCATCGGAATGCTGCGCAGCGAACTTGCCACGCCCGGAACCGAAATAGAGATCGACATCTTCGGCGATATGCGCAAGGCGACGGTTCGTGACATGCCGTTCTGGGATCCGAACAACGAAAGACTGCGCGCATGACCCGCGTGCCCGATCGCGCCCGTGCCGTTATCATCGGCGGCGGCGTATCGGGCTGTTCGGTGGCCTATCACCTGGCCAAGCTGGGCTGGACGGATGTCGTGCTGCTGGAACGCAAGCGGCTCACCTCTGGCACGACATGGCACGCCGCGGGCCTGATCGGCCAGTTGCGGCCAAGCCAGAACCTCACGCGGCTCGCGAAATACTCGCGCGATCTTTACGCGACGCTCGAGGAAGAAACCGGGGTGGCCACGGGGCTCAAGCTCACGGGGTCGATCACCGTCGCTTTGACCGACCATCGCTGGGAAGAGATCCGCCGGCAGGCAACGCTGGCCCGCATCTTCGACGTTGAGGCCGAGGTTGTCACCCCGGACGAGGTCAAGGCACTTTATCCACATCTGACAACCGACGATGTCTTGGGCGGGGTCCACCTGCCCGGTGATGGGCAATGCGACCCGGCCAATATCGCCATGGCGCTGGCCAAGGGCGCGCGGATGCACGGAGCGAAGGTGCTTGAGGGCGTCAAGGTCACGGGCGTCGACGACGATGGCACGCGGGTGACCGGCGTGCGATACGAAGATGCGGGCGAGGCGGGCCGCATCGCCGCCGATGTCGTGATCAATTGCGGCGGGATGTGGGGGCGCGATCTGGCGGCCAGTTCCGGTGTGACCCTGCCATTGCACGCTTGCGAACACTTCTATCTCATCACTGAACCGATTGACGGCCTGACCTCGCTGCCATCGCTGCGGGTGCCGGATGAATGCGCCTATTACAAGGAAGACGCGGGCAAGATGATGCTGGGCGCGTTCGAGCCGCGCGCCAAGCCATGGGGCATGGGCGGCATTCCCGAAGATTTCGAGTTCGACAGCCTGCCCGAGGATTTCGAACATTTCGAACCGATCCTCGCGGACGCCATGCACCGCATGCCGATGTTCGAAACGGCCGGGGTGCACACCTTTTTTAACGGGCCGGAAAGCTTCACGCCGGATGACCGGTACTATCTGGGCGAGGCGCCCGAATTGCGCGGCTACTGGATTGCCGCCGGGTATAATTCCATCGGGATCGTGTCCTCTGGCGGGGCGGGCATGGCGTTGGCGCAATGGATCGACAGCGGCGAGCCGCCCTTCGATCTGTGGGATGTCGATATCCGCCGGGCACAGCCGTTCCAGAAGAACCGCCGATATCTGAAAGAACGCGTGTCTGAAACGCTCGGCCTGCTCTACGCCGACCATTATCCCTATCGCCAACCGGAAACTGCGCGAGGTGTCCGCCGATCACCGATCCACGAACACCTCAAGGCACGCGGGGCGGTGTTTGGTGAGTTGTCAGGATGGGAACGTCCGAACTGGTTCGCGCAAGGCAGCCAGGTTGCGGAATACCAATACGACTGGGCGGGTCAGAACTGGTTCGACAACCAGCGGGCCGAACATATGGCGGTGCGCGAAGGTGTGGCGCTGTTCGACATGTCGTCTTTCGGCAAGATCCGGGTCGAAGGGCGCGATGCGACGACCTTCCTGCAACGCATGTGCGGCAATGACATCGACGTGGAAACTGGGCGGCTGGTCTATACCCAGATGCTCAACGAACGCGGCGGGATCGAATGCGATCTGACGGTGACGCGCCTGTCGGAAACCGTCTATCTGCTGGTGGTTCCAGCGGCGACGACCCGGCGCGATCTGGCTTGGCTCAAGCGGCATGTTGGCGAGGCGTTCGTGGTGATCACCGATGCCACTGTGGCCGAGGCCGTGCTCTGCCTGATGGGGCCGGGGTCGCGGGATTTGCTGGGCAAGGTCAGCCCGAACGATTTCGGTAACGACGCGCACCCCTTTGGCACCGCGCGCGAGATCGAGATCGGGATGGGTCTCGCCCGCGCGCATCGCGTCTCGTACGTGGGCGAGCTTGGGTGGGAGCTATACGTCTCGACCGATCAGGCCGCGCATGTGTTCGAAGAACTGATGGAGGCGGGCGAAGGCGCGGGGCTGACGCTCGCAGGTCTGCACACGCTCGACAGTTGCCGCATCGAAAAGGCGTTTCGCCATTTCGGCCATGACATCACGGACGAAGACCACGTGCTCGAAGCCGGGCTTGGCTTTGCCGTCAAGACCGGCAAGGGCGACTTTCTGGGGCGCGACGCGGTGTTGCGCAAGAAAGAGGCCGGGCTTGACCGGCGCATGTTGCAGTTCCGGCTCGACGATCCGGCGGCGATGGTCTTTCACAACGAAGCCATCATTCGCGACGGACAGATCGCCGGACTTGTCACGTCCGGCAATTATGGCCACGCGCTCGGCGGTGGCATCGCCATGGGATACGTCCCCTCGAAAGGGGAAGATGCGGGCGCGCTCTTGGCGCCACGCTATGAAATTGAAATTGGTGGGGAACGAATTCCCGCGACACCAAGCCTGAAACCGCTTTACGATCCGTCGAACGCACGGATGCGCGCCTGAGCTAGGGAGGTTGGGATGAGCGAACCGGCAACACGGCGCAGGGCAGGAGGCCGGGCGGCCCGGGTCGCCTTGCGTGCCGCCCCTCTTGGTGACGATATCCGCCCGATCCGCGCCGGGCTTCAGGGCGGGCTTTACAAACCGCTGTCGGACTTCGATGCCCAACGTATCCACACCGCCGCTTTGGACGCGCTTGAAGAGATCGGGCTTGCCGACGCGCCGCCCTCGGGCATCGCGGCGATGACGACCGCAGGCGCGATACTTGGCGATGATGGCCGTCTTCGTTTTCCACGCGCTTTGGTCGAAGACATGCTGGCGCTGGCCGCGCGCGACATCACCCCTG
>JABDPT010000035.1 GCA_013042605.1 Paracoccaceae bacterium | reverse complement strand
TCGGTGACGGTGGGCGCCTGCACAAACCCCATCCGCACCAGAAAGGTGCGCAAGGCGGCCTCATCGATGCGGTCGCCCACGGTGGCCGAAAACGCGGCCTCGCGCAAAAGCGCGCGTTCGGGCACGCGCTGCGTGGCGGCGTTCAGCGTGGTCAGCACGACAAACGCGCCCTCAAGCCCCGGGGCCAGCGCGGCCAGCGTTGCCATGCGCGCGGCGGATACATCGGGGTTGGGTGACACCCGGTCATACGGCAGGCAATCCCAGCCCGGAAAGGACAAGACGGGCAGATCGGGCGCGGTCAGGCGCAACGCCTCAGCCATCGCCGCCATACGCTTGTCATCGCGGGCGACATGCAACACACCGCCGCCGCGCGTCTGTGCCTCTTCCGCCATAAGCCGGGCGTCAAACCCTTCGGGCGCGCCCGAGACGGTGATGTGATTGGGTAAGGAAGCCATGGCGGTGACCTAAAGGCCGCGCCGGGGGTGTCAACCGCCCAGTGGCCCCACAACAAGGAGATTTTGATACATCCCCCACATCGCGGTGACAAAAATCGAAATCACACCCAGACCCTGCGTCATGAACCGGTGCTGGCCCATCAGGCGGCGCAAATCCTCGCCTTCGGCTCCGCGATTGCGGATCTTGCTTCCGGTCCAGACATTCAGCGCGCCGACAATCGACATCGGCGCCATCAACAGGAACACCGCCTGCGCGAATTCGACATCATAGTACCAGCCCAAAAGCGCCAACCCGGTCAACAGCGCCATCGTAATTCCCGTCAGCCACGTGCCGGTGTATTTCACGACATAGAAGATGCGATTGGTGTTGATGCGGACCATGTCCGACAGATCGATCTCGGCCTGTCCGCCATACCGCCCCGCGCGCTGGACCATGTCGAACGGCACGCCAAGGATCCAATGCGAAGCCGACGACCACATCACCGCAAGCGCGATCCAGTACCACAAATTAGAAAACGACCGCAGGTCGATCATTTCAAAGATCGATTGGGTCCAGTCGAGGTTGTCCATTCGTGTCCTGTATGCCGCCGCCCCGGATTTTTCGAGACCTTACTGACAGGTTGCGGCATTGGCCACCCTTGAGGTTGAAGCTTTGACGTGGCACGCAGAAAGCGAAACAATTGATGGGATACTGCAAAGATCATGACGACAGGACGCTATCCCGCCACCCGTTTTCGCCGCACCCGGTCAAGCGACGCCCTGCGCCGGCTGACCCGGCAGGAAACGCTGAGTGTCGATGACCTGATCTGGCCTGTCTTCGTGATGGAAGGCGAAAATGGTCGCGACCCCATTGCGTCGATGCCCGAGGTCGCCCGTCTGACCATCGACAACGTGGTGCGCGCCGCCGAAGAGGCGGCGGGCCTTGGCATTCCGGCGATCTGTCTTTTTCCCTATATCGATCCGTCGCTGAAGACCGAAGATTGTGCCGAGGCCTGGAGCGCCGACAACCTGTCGAACCGGGCGGTGCGGGCAATCAAGGCGGCGGTTCCAGAGATCGCGGTGATGACCGATATCGCGCTCGATCCCTATAACATCAACGGCCATGACGGCTATGTCGTGGACGGCGAGATCGTGAACGACAAGACGGTCGAGGCGCTGGTCAAGATGGCGCTGGCGCAGGCCGAAGCGGGTGCGGATATTCTGGGGCCGTCGGACATGATGGACGGCCGCATCGGCGCGATGCGCGCTGCACTTGAGGATGCGGGCCATGTCAACGTGTCGATCCTGTCTTATGCCGCCAAATACGCCAGCGCGTTTTATGGGCCCTTCCGCGATGCGGTGGGGGCATCCGGCGCGCTCAAGGGCGACAAGAAGACCTATCAGATGGACCCCGGCAATTCGGATGAGGCGCTGCGGCTGGTGGAACGCGACCTGATCGAAGGGGCCGATATGGTGATGGTGAAACCCGGCATGCCCTATCTCGATATCTGCCGCCGGGTGAAAGACGCCTTCGGCGCGCCGACCTATGCCTATCAGGTGTCGGGCGAATACGCGATGCTGATGGGCGCGGCCGAACGTGGGTGGCTCGACGGGCCACGGGTGATGGAAGAAAGCCTTTTGGCTTTCAAACGCGCCGGTTGCGACGGGATCCTTACCTATTTCGCACCCGAGATGGCGCGCGTACTGACCGCGCGGCAGGGCTGAGAACCCCCTAACCACAAGGGGTGATGACTTACCCAAGCGATTCACCTATACTTAGGGGTGATCGGGCATATAAGCCCGGCATCAGAGGCATTCCGGCAAGATAAAGGGTAGAAACACCATGTCATCGATATCCCGGCGCGCCGCCGTTCTCGGCGCATTTACCGCAGCGGCCCTGACGGCGGCCTGCGGCAACGGCGTCGGCTCGAACGGCGGCGACGTCATCGACAGCCGCGTGGACAGTACGCTGATGTTTATGGAAACGAACTTTCCCGGCACCCGCGACCTTCGTGAAAAATCCGCCGGCATGCTGGTCATGCCTCTGGTGACCGAGGCCGGGTTCGGGGTTGGCGGATCGTTCGGGCGCGGCGCGCTGCGCATCAACGATGTCACCGTGGATTACTATTCGGCGGCACAGGCGAGCTTCGGCCTTCAGATCGGCGCCCAGCAATATGCGCATGTGCTCTTTTTCATGACCGACGAAGCGCTGACCGACTTCCGCGCCTCGCCCGGTTGGGCCGCCGGGGCGGACATCGAATATACCGTGTCGAACCGTGGTGAGAACCTGTCGGCGGAAACGACGACCGTCCTCGACCCGGTGATCGCGGTTGTCTTCGGGCAAGCCGGTCTGCTGGCTGGGGCCAGTGTCGAAGGTACGAAATACACGCGCATCATTCCCTGATCGCACCCTCCCCCCGTGACACGAAAAAAAACCGCCGCTCTCCGGGACGGGAGAGCGGCGGTCAGTGGCGTATCTGTCAGGCGTCCGGTCAGGTCTTGGGGAGACCGAGGGATAAGGACGGGGACACGTCCTGTCGCGCGGGCATTGGGGACGCCCCACGCAAATCCGGATCAACAGACCGCAGGCAGAAGGTTAACCAAGCCCCGGAAGCGACAATCCGACCAGGAAGATCACCAGGATCGCAGCGGCACCGGCAAAATCCTGGGCGAGCGTGGCAGGGTTTCGCGAAACGGCGGTTTTGAGCGTATCGAACATGGGCGGTGTTCCTGTTGCGGCTTGGTTGTTGCCCCTTTGTTCTCACAATCTTCACGTTCTGTAAAGAACTTTATGAGAACATTCGTGAACATTTCGGGATTTGGGCGGTTTGCGCGGTGGCGTGACCAGCGACGTCCGGTGAATGGCACAGGCAGCGTGAGGTCCCGGATCAGGTCCGGGACGGAGCGGAAGGGGCATCCATGGCACCCCACGCCCCGGGCTTGACCCGGGGCCTCGACAAATACGCGCCGGCATCCAGGGGTCCCGGATCAGGTCCGGGACGGAGACACCCTTGCTCCTACCCCACCTTGATCAACCGGATCGCCTTGTCCTGCTCCATCAGCCACAATAGCCACCGCGCGGCCTTCCCCCGCGGGCTGTCGAGCGTCGGATCATCGGCCAACAACCGGCGCGCGTCGGCTTGCGCCATGGCCATCAAACCGGCCTGACGTTCAAGATCGGCGATCCGAAACCGCGGCAGGCCCGATTGTGCCGTGCCGATCACATCACCGGCCCCACGCATGGCGAGATCTTCTTCGGCAATGCGAAACCCGTCCTCGGTCTCTCGCAATATCTCCAACCGCCGCCGCCCCGTCTCGCTAAGCGGCGGTTGATAGACCAGCAGACACGACGACGCCGCAGCCCCGCGCCCCACACGCCCGCGCAACTGGTGCAGCTGTGCCAAGCCAAAGCTTTCCGCCCGCTCGATCACCATGATCGACGCGTTGGGCACGTCCACACCCACCTCAATCACCGTCGTGGCCACGAGAACCTTCGTTTGACCGGCCGCAAACCGCGCCATGGCCGCGTCTTTTTCGGCCGTGGGCAATTGCCCGTGGACAAGCCCGACCTCGCCGTCGCCGAACACCGCGCGAAGGCGCTTGAACCGCTCTTCCGCCGCGGTCATGTCGACGACTTCGCTTTCCTCGACCAGCGGGCAGACCCAATAGGCCTGCCGCCCCTCGGCGATCGCGTCGCGCAGGTGCCCCACGACTTCGTCCATCCGCCCCGATGACACCAGAGCCGTCTTGACCGGCGTCCGCCCGGGCGGCTTTTCGTCCAGTACGGACACGTCCATATGCCCGTATTGCGCAAGGCTGAGCGAGCGGGGTATCGGTGTCGCCGTCATCACCAGGACGTCCACCGCCCGGCCCTTGGCGCCCAGTTCCATACGTTGCGCCACTCCGAACCGGTGCTGTTCATCGACGACGGCAAGACGCAGATCGGCAAACTCCACGCCCTTTTGAAACACGGCATGCGTGCCCACAAGCACCTGGATCTCGCCCGCCTGAAGCGCCGCCAGCTTGGCCGACCGTTCGGCCCCCTTGTCGCGGCCCGTCAGGATCTCAAGCACCACCCCGGCCGCTTCGGCCAGCGGTGTGAGGCTTTGTAGATGCTGGCGGGCCAAAATCTCGGTCGGGGCCATCATCACCCCCTGCCCGCCCGCTTCGACGGCCGTCAAAAGCGCCATGAATGCGACCAGTGTCTTGCCCGCGCCCACGTCCCCCTGCAACAGGCGGGTCATGCGCTGCGGCGTGGCCATGTCATCGGTGATCTCGCGGATCGCCCGGTCCTGCGCCTCGGTCGGGCGATATGGCAAGGCGGCCAATACCTTGCGCTGGTATTGCCCGGTCGCCACCGAGGGCAGGCCGGGCGCGCGTTGCGCCGCCGCGCGGGCCAGCGCAAGGGTAATTTGGTGGGCGAAAAGTTCGTCATAGGCCAACCGCTGACGCGCCAGCGCATTGGGCGAGATGTCCTTATCGCTTTCGGGGCGATGCGCGGCGTGAAGTGCGTCGCCCCAGTCGGGCCAACCTTCCCGCGATTTCAGTGCCGGGTCGATCCAATCCGCTGGCTCCGGCAGGCCGTCCAAAAGACCGGCGCTGGCCTTCATCATCACCTTTTGCGTGACACCGGCGGTCAGGGGATAGACAGGCTCGAACTCCGGGATCTCATCGCCTTCTTCCGGCGGCAGAATATGATCGGGATGCACGATCTGGGCCACGCCATCGAAATGCTCGATCTTGCCCGATATCAGCCGCCGCGCGCCCGTGGGCAGTTGCCGCTTCAGCCAATCGTCGCGCGCGTGAAAGAACACCAGAAAAAAGCTCGTCTCGGCATCCGTCACCTCGACCCGGTAGGGTCGCCCGCGGGCCTTTGCCGGGATATGGCGGCCGACCGTTACCTCGACCGTCGCTGTCGTTGGTGGCACCACCCCCCGGATCGAGGCGCGCCGCCGCCGGTCGACCACGGAATGCGGCAGGGTAAACAGCAGATCACGCGGCTTTTCGATGCCCGATTGGGCCAGATGTTCGGCGATCTTCGGACCGATGCCCGGAAGGCCGGTCAGTTCGGCAAAGAGGGGAAACAGGGTTTCGGGCCGTCCGCTCATGGCGTTCCGATCAGGGTCAGCCAGCCGTCTTCGTCGATGGTTTCGACCCCCAGTTCGGCGGCCTTTTTGGCTTTCGATCCCGCACCGGGCCCCGCCACTACAAGGTCGGTCTTGGCCGAGACCGAGCCTGCGACCTTGGCCCC
>JABDPT010000033.1 GCA_013042605.1 Paracoccaceae bacterium | reverse complement strand
AGCGACACGAACAACGCCGAGTTTTCGACCGAACGGCTTGGCGGACGCGTGGCGCTTGGCTTTGCCGCGGGCGAGGATCGCCGCCTGCAACTTCGCTACGAGATCTCGCAGGACGAGGTTCTTGGCGTCAATTCCAACAGCTCGCCCATCATCCAGGCCGAAGAGGGGACCAAGGTCGCAAGTTCCATCGGCTATACCTATACCTATGACAGCCGCATCTCGGGGCTGAACCCCAACGCGGGCGTGCTTTTGTCCTTCGGACAAGATTTCGCGGGCGTCGGTGGCGATGTCGAATACATCAAGACGACGGCCCGGGCGGTCGCGCAGACCCGCGTTCTGAACGAAGAGGTCACGCTGCGCGCCACGCTGGAAGGCGGCAACCTGAGCACCCTTGGCGGCGATGTCAGCCGCCTGACCGACCGCTTTTTCCTGAGCTCGCGGCAGCTGCGCGGCTTTGACTTCCGCGGCGTCGGTCCGCGCGATCTGGATGCGGTCAACGAAGATGCGCTCGGTGGCAACAACTATGTCTCCGCCCGGTTCGAGGTCGATTTCCCGATCGGTTTTGCGGAAGATGTAGGCATCAGCGGCGGCCTTTTCCTTGATGCCGGTACGGTCTGGGGTCTCGACAACACCAACGGCGCCGGGGGCGTCGGATCGGTGGATGACGGCTTCTCGCTGCGGTCGGCCATCGGGTTCTCACTTTTCTGGGAGACGCCCATCGGCCCGCTGACGTTCAACTTCTCGCGGCCCATCAAGGATGAACCCTTCGACGTCCCACGCAACTTCGACATTGCCATCACGGCCCGGTTCTAACCATGAATCGGCGCGGGTTTGTCGCGGGAGGGCTGGCGGCCCTGACCGCGACCTCCGGCTTTGCGCAGACCGAGTTCGCGCGACCGCAGCCGGTCGTGACCATCGACCCGGAACGGTTGTTCAGCGAAACCGCCTATGGCCAGCGGGTGCTTGACGCGGTCGAAGCCCGCAGCGCCGAACTTGTCCGCGAAAACCGCCGGATCGAAGCGGAACTGATTGCCGAGGAGCGCAGCCTGACAGACCAGCGCCCGACGCTTCCCATCGAAGAGTTTCGCGCGCTTGCGGATGCCTTCGACGAAAAGGTCCAGAGGATCCGCGCCGAACAGGACGCCAAGACGCGCGAGGTTCAGACCCTGCGCGAAGCCGAACAACAACGCTTTTTCACCGAGATCGCGCCCGTCCTGTCGATCCTTCTGCGTCAGCGCGGCGCCGATGTGGTGATCGACCGACGCTCGGTCTTCCTGTCCTCGGGCCGGGTCGACATCACCGACGACGCGATTGCCATCATCGATGCCCGGCTTGGTGACGGCGCGTCCGACCCGACCACGAAGGAATAAGGCGCTCGCCTTGTCAGGGCTGCCTGCGCTTGATACCCACGATACCGAGGCTAGAAGAGCGACCCCGATATGACCGAACCCAAGACCGCCGACATCGATCTGATCCAGCGGATCATCCCGCATCGCTATCCGTTTTTGCTGATCGACCGCGTCGAGGATATCAGCGGGCACGAAAGTGCCACCGGCATCAAGAACGTCACCTTCAACGAGCCGCATTTTCAAGGGCATTTCCCCGGTGCGCCCATCATGCCCGGTGTGACGATCATCGAGGCGCTGGCCCAGACCGCTGCCGTGATGGTCGGCGTGTCCCAAGACCTCGCCGACAAGAATTTCCTCGTCTATTTCATGGCCATCGACAGCGCCAAGTTCCGGCGCAAGGTGGTTCCGGGCGACGTGCTCAAGCTGCATGTCGAAACCCAGCGCGGCGGTGGCAAGGTCTGGAAGTTCAAGGGCCGGGCCGAGGTTGATGGCGAACTGGCCTGCCAGTGCGAATTCACCGCCATGATGGACTTGCCAAAAGGCTGACCCATGGCGATTGACCCCTCAGCCAGCATTCACCCAAGCGCGGTGGTCGACCCCGGCGCCACCATCGGCGCGGGCGTGACGGTCGGGCCGTTTTGCACCGTTGGCGCCGAGGTGAGCATCGGCGCGGGGACCGAGCTTAAATCCCACGTGGTCGTCGCGGGCCAGACCACCATCGGCGAAGACAACACGGTCTTCCCCTTCGCGGTGATTGGCGAGATCCCGCAAGACCTGAAGTTCAAAGGCGAAGCGACCCGGCTTGAGATCGGCGACCGCAACCGCATCCGTGAAGGCGTGACCATGAATACCGGCACCGAAGGCGGTGGCGGGTTGACCAAGGTGGGCGATGATTGCCTTTTCATGACCGGCGCGCATGTCGCCCATGACGCCATCGTCGGCAACCGCGTGATCGTCGCCAACCAGGGGGCGATTGCCGGCCATTGCGTGATCGAGGATGACGTGATCATCGGCGGTCTGTCGGGCATTCATCAATGGGTGCGCGTGGGCCATGGCGCGATCATCGGCGCGGTGACCATGGTGGCCAATGACGTGATCCCGCACGGTCTTGTCCAGGCCCCGCGCGGCGAACTCAACGGTCTCAACCTCGTTGGCCTGAAACGGCGCGGCGTCGCGCGTTCGGACATCACGGCCTTGCGCGCCGCCTATCAAATGCTGGCCCAGGGCGACGGCGCGTTTGCCGACCGCGCCCGGCGGCTGGGCGACGAAACCGAAAGCGAATATGTGCGCGAGATCGTCGATTTCATCCTTGGCGCGTCCGACCGCCACTTCCTGACGCCGAGGTAGCGCGGTGCTGGCCTTGATCGCGGGGCAGGGGCGGTTGCCGGCGGTGCTGGTCGATGCCCTGCCCGAAATGCCCTATATCGCCTCGCCCGAGGGGTTCGATCCGGATTTTCTGGTGCCTGACCGCCGGTTCCGGCTCGAACATCTGGGCACCGTGATCGAGGAATTGAAGGCGCTTGGTGTCAGTGAAGTCTGCTTTGCGGGCAGCGTGACCCGCCCCGCGGTAGACCCGGCAGAGATCGACGCCGCAACGCTGCCGCTGGTGCCGCGGATCATGGCCGCGTTGCAGCAAGGCGACGACAGCGCGCTGCGCGTGCTCCTGGCAATCTTCGAAGAGGCGGGTCTCAAGATCGTGGCGGCGAACGAATTGTCATCGGCGCTCTTGCCGATTGCGGGGGTCTATACCGCCCGCAGGACCGAAGAGCATCACAAGCGTGATGCAGAACGTGCCGCGGCGGTCATCGCGGGCCTGGGCGCGCTCGATATCGGGCAGTCCTGCGTGGTGAAGGGCGGTCAGGTGCTGGCGCTCGAGGGGATGTTCGGCACCGACTGGATGCTGAAAAGCTTGGCACATCGCCCCGATGGCACGGGCGGGATCTTCTACAAGGCGAAGAAACCCGGACAGGACCCGCGGGTCGATCTGCCCGTGGTTGGGGTCGATACGGTGGCGGCCGCGGCGAAGGCCGGGCTGGACGGGATCGTGGTCGAAGAAGACGGCGTCATGGTGCTTGACCTTGCCGCCGTCGAACGGGCGGCGGACGAGGCGGGGGTCTTCTTTTGGGTGCGCCGCCCATGAAGGTCTTCCTCATCGCCGGCGAACCCTCGGGCGACCGGTTGGGGGGCGCGCTCATGGCGGGGCTGAAGACGCTTGTGCCGGATCTGGCCTGTGACGGTATCGGCGGCCCGATGATGCAGGCCGAGGGGCTAAGCTCGCGCTTCGATATGGATGAGCTCAGCGTGATGGGCATTGCCGAAGTCCTGCCCCGCTATCGCCAGCTGACCCGGCGCATCCGCGAGACCGCGCAAGGCATCATCGCCGCGCGGCCCGATATCGTTGTCACCATCGACAGCCCCGATTTCTGTTTGCGCGTGCTGCGCCGCGTGCGCGATGCCGCCCCGGATATTCCGACGGTGCATTACGTCGCCCCCACCGTCTGGGCCTGGCGCCCGCACCGGGCCGAGCGCATGAAGGGGCTTGTCGATCACGTGCTGACGCTTTTCCCCTTTGAGCCGGAGCACATGGCCAAGGCGGGCATTCCGGCCACCTTCGTCGGCCATCCGGTCGTTGCCGAACCCCGCGCGACGGCGGAGGAGGTTGCGGCGTTCCGCGCCCGCCACGGGCTTGGCGACGCCCCCTTGATCCTGGCACTTCCCGGTTCGCGCAAGAGCGAGGTCACCCGCCTTGCACCCATTTTCGGTGAGGCGCTGCGCCCGGTGCTCGCAGGCCGGCCCGAGGCGCGGGTTGTTCTTGTCGCCGCCGCGCCGGTGGCCGGTCTCGTGACCGACGCGGTCAGGCGCTGGCCCGGGGACCCCATCGTCATCGATCCGCGCGGCCAGTCTCAGGGTGAGGCTGAGGAAGAAAAACGCGCCGCGTTCGGGGCCGCCGACGTGGCCCTTGCGGCGTCGGGTACCGTGTCGCTCGAACTGGCCGCGGCCGGGACCCCCATGGTCATCGCCTATGACATGGCGTGGATTTCGCGCCAGATCATCAAAACGATGCTGAAGATCGACACGGTGACCCTCGTCAACCTCGTCTCGGACACCCGCTCGGTGCCCGAGTTTCTGGGCGCCAATTGCAAACCCGACAGGATCGCCCCGGCGCTGACCGCACTGCTCGACGATCCCTCCGGTCAGGCCGATGCGCTGCGCCTCACGATGGAGCGGTTGGGGCAGGGCGGCGAGCCGCCGGGTCTGCGCGCCGCCCGTGCCGTGCTCGCCACACTTGACACCTGACGCACCGCGCCCCGGTCTACTGGCCGAAAATATTCCGGGGTGTGGGGCAGCGCCCCACGAAACGCGCCCTCAATAACCGCGCCAGATCCAGCCGCCACCCAGCACCCGCGTGCTGTCGGTTTCATAGAAAACACAGGCCTGCCCGGGCGAGACGCCTTCTTCGGGTGTCAAAAGCTCCACCTCGGCTTCGGTCTCCGACAGGGGCCGGAGGATCCCCTCGCGTGGTGGGCGGGTCGAGCGGACCTTGACCGACACCTGCCGTTCGGGCGCATCGGCAAAACCACCGTCGCCCAGCCAGTTGATCTCGCGCACCGGCACGATCCGGGTCGAAAGCATTTCCTTGGGGCCGACGATCACGCGGCGCGCCTCGACATCCAGCTTGACCACGTAAAGTGGTTCTTCCAGCCCGCCGATGCCCAGCCCGCGCCGCTGGCCGATCGTATAATGGATCACGCCGTCATGCCTGCCCAGAATCCGCCCATCGGCATGCACGATCTCGCCGGGTTCGGCGGCACCCGGGCGCAGCTTTTCGATGACGCTGGCATAGTTGCCGTTGGGCACGAAACAGATGTCCTGGCTGTCGGGCTTGTCGGCCACGGGTAGCCCGTATTTCGCCGCCAGCGCGCGGGTATCGGCCTTCGACGCCAGATGACCCAGCGGGAAGCGCAGATAGGATAGCTGTTCCGGTTTGGTCGAGAAGAGGAAATAGGACTGGTCGCGCGCGCCATCGGCCGCGCAATGCAGTTCGGGGCCCGTTGCCCCCATTTTCCGCTGAATGTAATGCCCCGTGGCCATGCAGTCGGCGTCAAGATCCTTGGCGGTTTCCAAGAGATCGCGGAATTTCACACGCTCGTTGCAGCGGATGCAGGGCACCGGCGTGGCGCCCGCCAGATAGCTGTCGGCAAATTCGTCGATCACCGCCTCGCGGAACATGTTCTCGTAATCGAGAACGTAATGCGGAAAGCCCATGTCTTCGGCCACGCGGCGCGCGTCGTGAATGTCGCGCCCGGCGCAGCACGCGCCTTTCTTGGCCAGCGCCGCGCCGTGGTCGTAAAGCTGCAGGGTCACGCCGATCACGTCATACCCCTCTTCGGCCAGCATCGCGGCCACGACCGAGCTGTCGACGCCCCCCGACATCGCCACGATCACGCGCGTGTCGGCCGGGGCTTTGGCAAAGCCCAGGGAATTGAGGTCGGTACGATGATCGAGCGCCATGGCGCAAGCTCCTGTGTCGGGGTTCGCGCGGAATATAGGAAAATGCAACATACTCACAAGGGGCGGTTTCACCCGGTGTTAAACTCATGGTCCCAGATTGGCGCTGGAATATCGCCGAAGGGGTGAAGGATGTACCTGAAAAAAGTTGATGGACCACGCGCCGTCACCTTGCCGGACGGCACAGTCATGACGCGGGCCGACCTTCCCGATCCGGGCACGCGGCGCTGGGTGGCCAGCCGCAAGGCGGCCGTGGTGCGGGCGGTGGCCTATGGGCTGATCAGCCGGCCCAGTGCGCTTGAAGAATATGGATTATCCGAGGAAGAATTCACGGCTTGGCAATCTGCGGTTGCAGCCCACGGCGAAGTCGCGCTGAAAGCAACTGCTTTACAGCGCTATAGACAATCATAGGTTGTATGATACAGTCGGGCGATGATGTAAACCCGGGATTAACTATTCTGGGGCAAAGTCAGGGTTCAACGCTGGCCTGAAGAGGGATGACATGCGCGTACTTCTCGTCGAAGACGATCCAACCACATCGCGCAGCATTGAGATGATGCTGACCCACGCCAACCTGAACGTCTATGCGACGGACCTTGGCGAAGAGGGGATCGATCTGGCCAAGCTCTATGACTATGACCTGATTCTTCTCGATCTGAACCTTCCGGATATGAACGGGCATGACGTGCTGCGCCAGTTGCGACTGGCGCGCATCGAAACGCCGATTTTGATCCTGTCGGGATCCGACGACACGGAAAACAAGGTGAGGGGGTTCGGCTTTGGTGCCGATGACTACATGACCAAGCCCTTCCACAGAGAAGAGCTTGTGGCACGTATTCATGCGATCATCCGGCGGTCCAAGGGACATGCGCAATCGGTGATCAAGACCGGGAAGATCTCGGTCAATCTTGACGCCAAGACCGTCGATTCGGGCGGGCGCACGGTGCATCTGACGGGCAAGGAATACCAGATGCTCGAACTTCTGAGCCTGCGGAAAGGAACGACGCTGACCAAAGAGATGTTCCTCAATCACCTTTATGGCGGCATGGACGAACCGGAACTCAAGATCATCGACGTCTTCATCTGTAAGCTGCGCAAGAAGCTCAGTCAGGCCACGGAAGGCGAGAACTATATCGAGACAGTGTGGGGGCGCGGCTATGTCTTGCGCGACCCCGAACCATCGGCGGATCAACAGCCGATCGCGATCGGCGCCTGAGGCGGGCGCTTTTCGCAACGGCCCTTCTGGACCTCTCTCGCGCGTGCTCCTAACACTGGGGCGCGGGAATAAGCGGGAGAGGGCCCCAGAATGGTATCGCAGGAACCACCCGGCAATCTGAGCGAAGATCAGGCGCGGGCAGAGCTTGCCGCACTGGCCGAGGCTCTGGCGGCCGCCAATGCCGCCTATCACCGGGAAGACGCGCCGCAGATCAGCGATGCAGAATATGACCGCCTCAAGCGCCGCAATGCCGAAATCGAAGCGCAGTTTCCCCATCTGAAACGTGCCGACAGCCCCTCCGAACAGGTGGGCGCGGCCCCGGCGGACGGTTTCAAGAAGGTCACCCATGCCGTGCGCATGCTGTCGCTTGGCAATGCGTTCTCGGACGAAGACATCCTGGAATTCGATCGCGGCATCCGCCGCTATCTTGGCCTGAAGGATGATGCGGGTCTCGCCTATACCGCCGAACCCAAGATCGACGGGCTGTCACTGTCGCTGCGCTATGAGGGCGGCAAACTGGTGCAGGCGGCCACGCGCGGCGATGGCGAGGTGGGTGAAAACGTCACCGAAAATGCGCGCACCATTGGCGATATTCCGGCCCGCCTGACCGGCGCCCCGGACATCCTCGAAGTGCGCGGCGAGGTTTACATGAGCCACGCAGATTTCGCCGCGCTCAATGCGCGCCAGTCCGAGGCCGGGGCAAAGACCTTTGCCAACCCCCGCAACGCCGCCGCCGGATCGCTGCGCCAGCTTGACGCCGCGGTCACGCGTGCACGCCCGCTAAGGTTTTTCGCCTATGCCTGGGGCGCGCTGACTGCGCCGCTTGCCGA
Source organism: Paracoccaceae bacterium (assembly GCA_013042605.1). GTDB lineage: Bacteria > Pseudomonadota > Alphaproteobacteria > Rhodobacterales > Rhodobacteraceae > JABDPT01. The sequence goes on along the minus strand of JABDPT010000033.1, from coordinate 1,364 downwards.
CACGCAAATGGCCGCCATCGAACGCCTCTCGACGCTTGGATTCGCCACCAATCCGCTGACCCGGCGATGCGCGACCCCGCAAGAGATGATCGACCACTACCGTGAGATCGAGGCACAGCGCGCGACGCTTGGCTATGATATCGACGGTGTCGTCTACAAGGTCGACGACCTTGCCCTGCAGGCGCGGCTTGGCTTTCGCTCGACCACACCCCGCTGGGCCATCGCCCATAAATTCCCTGCCGAACTGGCCTGGACCCGGCTCGAAGCCATCGACATTCAGGTCGGGCGCACCGGCGCACTCAGCCCCGTTGCGCGGCTTGCGCCCGTCACGGTCGGCGGCGTCGTCGTCTCGAACGCCACGCTTCACAACGAGGATTACATCGCCGGGCGCGACGCCTCGGGCAACCCGATCCGCGACGGTCGCGATATCCGCGTGGGCGACTGGGTGCAGGTCTACCGCGCCGGGGACGTGATCCCGAAGATCGCCGATGTCGACCTTGCCAAACGGCCCGGGGACTCGCAGCCTTATGTCTTCCCCACGACCTGCCATGAATGCGGTTCGGACGCGATCCGCGAGGAAGGCGACGCCGTGCGCCGTTGCACCGGTGGGATCATCTGCCCGGCGCAAGCCGTGGAAAAACTGAAGCATTTCGTATCGCGCGCGGCCTTCGACATCGAAGGGTTGGGCGCCAAACAAGTCGAACAATTCTACCATGACGGCTGGATCGCAGAACCGGCCGACATATTCACGCTGAAGAACCGCTACGGGCCCGGCTGCTTGACCCAGTTGAAGAACCGCGAGGGCTGGGGCGAGAAATCCGCCGACAACCTTTTCGCCGCCATTGACGACCGACGCACCATCGCCTTGAATCGCGTGATTTTCGCCCTCGGCATTCGCCATGTGGGCGAAGCCGCCGCCGCCATGCTTGCCCGCCACTATGGAAGCTGGGCCGCTTTCGAGGCCGCGATGCGGGCCGCCGCCCCGGGCGAGGGAGAGGCGTGGGACGATCTGATCGGCGTCGACGGAGTGGGCACGGTGATGGCCAATTCGCTTGTCACGACCTTCGCCCAAGACACCGAACGCGCCGCGATCGACCGGCTGACCGCGGAGTTGACCATCGATGACGTGGCAGCCCCCGACACCGAGGGCAGCCCGGTTTCGGGCAAGACGGTCGTCTTCACCGGGACGCTTGAAAAGATGACGCGGGCCGAGGCCAAGGCCCGCGCCGAAGCGCTTGGGGCCAAGGTCGCAGGCTCGGTCTCGGCCAAGACCGACCTTGTAGTGGCGGGGCCCGGTGCGGGATCGAAAGCCAAAAAGGCCGCCGAACTGGGGGTCGAAACCATCGACGAAGACGGCTGGCTGA
>JABDPT010000029.1 GCA_013042605.1 Paracoccaceae bacterium | reverse complement strand
ACAAGCTGATCGAACCCGCTTGCCAACGCAAAAAGCGCGTAGATACCGGTAAGAATGCCGACATGAACATTGCGAATGCGCAATGTCATGAAGTCCTGCCAGGCAATGTAAAGAAACATCACGATGGCGGCGAAGAGGAAGATGTCACTCAACACCAACGCCGGCCATCCTGTTCAAAGCCATGTCAGGCTGGATCAGATCCCGCGAAGATCGCCCGGGGCCCGGCGCTGGTACGAAACCGAGTTGCGCAGAAGCTCAAGGTTGTTCGCCGTCGTCTCATTGCTGGGATCGATCTCATAGGCCCGCAGGAAATAGGCCCGCGCGCTTTGAAGATTGCCGCGCAGCAACTGCGAGTACCCGAAGTTGTTCAGAAACTCGATCCGGTTGCCGACAACGGGCTGGATCTTGCGATAGGCAAAATCGGCCTTGTCGAACCGGCGCAGCATGTCGGCGGATGCCGCATAGCCCAGCCAGGCTTGCGGATCTTCCGGAGCCACGTCGATCGCTTTCTTGAACGACCGGTATGCCAGCCCATAGTTTTCTTCTTTGAACTGGGCCTTCCCGACGACGATCAATTCGTCATTGGGGTAATAGTCCCGGTTCGATGTGTCCTGAATCGACGCCGAGCCGTCGCTAAAGGCAGAGAATTCGCCTACGCCAACGCCCGAACATGACGCCGTCGCCAAAAGTGCCATTCCAGCAATTATTTTCCGCATCGGTCCACCGCTCTTGCCGCTCGTCACGCGATATGCGCGACCTCAGCCTTCAAGCTACATCAAGAAGTTTCGTTCAATCCAGCCTATTTACACCCCTCCTTTCAACCTGCGGCGAATTGGTAACAGTCGCGTGTGCTGGCGAAGTGTCGGCGATGAGGACGCGACAATCGTCAGAAGAGGCGTGTGAACCCGAAGGTCAGGGCCGTATTGTCATAGTCGAAAAGCGGGATGGGCGAGTTGCGGGTGTCGTACCTTACGCCCAAAACCGGCGTAAACCCTTGAATTTCAAACTCTCTGTAAAGTGCGCTGACGGCGACGAAGCGCGCGGTATCATCGCGCGGGTCAAGGAACAGCGGGGCCGCCGCGTCGCGCTTTTGCGAGGACACGCCGGCATCGACCTGCAAGGTCAGCCCGCCGTCGAAGGCATACGTCGCCCCGACCGAGATACCCAATTCCTGCCCCTTTTCCCAATCCGCCTCGGCCTCGATGTCGCTGAAGTTCAGGGACGAGCGGATCGCGAAACGCGAATTCACCACATGCGAGAGACTCAGTCGCATCGCCCGCGTCGGCCCGTCCCGCGATGTCACGGTGTCGTGGGTCAGGTCCTTGTAGCTCACCCGCATAGTGGCGCGGGTGGCCGGGCCGACAAGGGCCGTGGCGTCGGCATAGATCCCGCGGCCTTCGGAAAACGGCGCGCCGGCCAGCTTGCGATCTTCGATCAGAACCCCGGCCCCGTATTGCGCCCCGCCATCGGCGCGCAGAACGAACCCCGCCTCGCCCCCCACCGTCCGGTCGTCGAAATCTTCGTTGTCAAAGCTCTTGTCGCGCAGGGTCAGCACGAAACGCCCGCTGACATCCGTGGTCACCGGCGGCAGAACACCAAAGCTCAGCCGGGTCTCGATCCCGGTGCTGTCTTCGGCCGTGTCGGTCAAGGTAAAGCGCAACCCGCCGATATTGATGGTCTCTGCACTGGTGCGCTGGCCGGGGTTGGATTCGGAAATGACCGCGACCGAGACCCCGAACTCCCACCGCTTGCGCGCTTCGATGGCATCGAGAAACCCCAGCACCGCGGCGCGGTCGGCGTCCGACAACGGGTCGCCCAGCGCACGTTCAAAGTGAAACCGCGCCTTGTCGTCGTCCTGCGTCTGAAAATAGGCGCGGGCCAGTTCAAGCCGGATGCGCGTGACATCGGGAAGGGCCGAGACCAGGGGTTCGAGTATTTCGATCGCCGCGCGCGGCCGGTTGTCGGCCATCCGCGCCAGCGCTTCGTTCCACAGGATCAGGGTGCGGTCCTCGGGCGACATCGACGCCATGTCGATTTGGACGGTTGGCTGCGCCTTTGCCTCACTCAATGGTATCCCAACAATCAACGACAGCAGCAGTCCTAGCGTCAGTGAGAGTCGCATCGTTAGAAATACTCTTCGGAGTGGGTCATCCGAACAAGCGAAGTGAGTCCGCTTGTCCAGTCGAGTTATTAAGTCCCTTCAATAGTGGAATGCGTTTAATGCGCGCTAATAGCGTTTACCAGCCCTCGCAAAGGGCTGGTACTTCATTGCAATGCGTTCATAAAAGCCCAGGGTCAGGGAGCATCGGCAGCGTAGAACGCTTGAATGTTCCCACCGTCTTCCAACGTTCCAGCGACGATACCGACCACATCTTGCGCAGCATTTCCCACAAATGTCCCTTGGAAGGTGGAGGGCTGGGTAAGGTCTGCATTCGAAGTCCCAACTGACGAGGTTGCGCCTGCGTTCAGAGTTCCAGAAAAACTACTTCCAACGATACTTCCCGGATTGGCAGCCAAGGAAAGACCGCCTGCCACAGCCGCACCACTTGTAGTGTCTCTATAATCCGAGATCGTTCCCACGACGCCGCCACCTGCAAAGTCGACAACGAGGCTAACATCGCCAACAAGCTCTCCGGCATTGCCGCCGCCAGTCACTCTAATGATCGCAGCATCATCGCGACTGTAGACCGCACCTCCCGGCAGGCCAGCCGGCAATTTGGAAGAAGCTGTGGAGTTGTTCAACGTATTATAGTTATTGCGAGCATCTACTGCTGCAGCGATCGGGGCTGGGGAAGTTAGCGTCAAGTTCGGATAGAAGGGTCCAGAGAGGCCGACCATCGTCGACGAACTCCCACCCCCGCCGCACGCCGACAAGGTCAACACTGCAGGCAGAGCGACTGCCGTAAAGATACGCTTCATCTTGGTCATCTGAATACCACCCCGTTACACACCGGGGTCTTTGATACCCCTCCGACCTACGATTCGACCATAGAAAACCACAGTGCCGCCGCAATCAGCGCGGGATTGATCAGAAACAGTGCGACAATCACCGCCAATACCCCGGACCGTACCCGATGCCGGAACGATCCGTGCCGTGGCCAGACCGTGCCCGCCATGATCGCGAAATCGAGGGCGAGCGACCGGTTCGCCGCCCAGATCGCGTCGATCCGGGCCTTTCGCGGGATGCAGATGCGGGCATAGATCGCCTCGGTCTCAGCCGCCGTTGGAGTTTGCGACAAAAGCCGCCCTTCCTGCTGGTGAAAACATAAGGTCGCCAGTCCCGTGATCCCCGGCCGGACACGCAACACCCGGGCATAGACATGGGGGAACCGCCGCACATGTTCACGCAGTGGCGGGCGTGGCCCGACAAAGCCAACATCGCCGCGCAGCACGTTCCAAATCTGGGGCAGTTCATCAAGCCGCGTGCGCCGCAACCACCGGCCCAGCCGTGTCACGCGGCATGCCTTGTGCCCGCCGCTGGCCCCGGCATCGAACGGGTCGGGCCGCATCGTGCGAAACTTCAACAGCCAGAAGGCGTCAGACAAGCTGCGCATCCGTTCCGAGCGGTAGATCACCGGGCGACCATCGGCCAGCAGCACCACCAGCCCGACCAGCGCGATCATCGGCACCAGGACCGGCAGAACGGCAAGAGCCAAACCGATATCGAGCAGTCGCCACCCGTCAATCGCGGGATGTGCGCGCGTATACGTCCTCGTATCGGATGATATCGTCTTCGCCAAAGTAGCTTCCGGTCTGAACCTCGATCAGGACCATGGGTACCTTGCCAGGGTTTTCCATTCGGTGAACGGCGCCCAAAGGAATATAGACAGATTGATTTTCACCGACGAGCTTCACGGTCTCGTCGATCGTCACCTTGGCGGTGCCTTCCACGACGATCCAATGCTCGGACCGGTGCACATGGCTTTGCAGGCTCAGCGCCGCGCCGGGGTTCACGACGATCCGCTTGACCTGAAACCGGGTGCCGATGACAAGGCTTTCGAACCAGCCCCACGGGCGGTGGTCGCGTTGCGACTGCGTGGCCTGCGCGGAGCCTTTGGACTTCAGCGTGGCGACCGCGTCTTTCACCCGCTGCGCCTCGGATTTGCGGGCGACAAGCACCGCGTCGGGCATGGCCACGGCGACAATATCATCCAGCCCGATCCCCACCAGTTCCAGCCCCGGCGCCTCGGACCGCAACAGGCTGTCGGTACAGTCGATGGCCGTCGCCTCTCCGTGACAGACGGTGCCCGACGCATCTGGCCCGGTCTCGCGCCAGACCGCCTGCCAGCCGCCCAGATCGGACCAGCCGCCAAGATAGGGCATTGCAACAAGCCGGTCGGCCTTTTCCATGATCGCATAGTCGATGGAAATATCGTCAAGCGTCGCCCAGGGCTCTGCCGCCAGCCGGGTGAAACCCAAATCGCTTTCGGCCCCGTCCACGGCGGCCTGCGTCGCGGTCAGAAGCTGGGGCGCGTGGGCTTTGAACGCGTCGATGATGGCTTCGGCGCTGAAAAGGAACAGCCCCGCATTCCAAAGGCAATTGCCCGCGGCAATCATCGCCTCAGCCCCCGCCACATCGGGTTTTTCGACAAAACGGGCCAGCGATTGGGGATGCCCGTCCGTGATCGACGCCCCTTCGGCCAGTTCGAGATAGCCGTATCCCGTTTCCGGCCGATCCGGCGCGATCCCGAACAGCACAAGGTCCCCCGCCGCCGCGCGCTCCGCCGCAGCCATCACAGTGGCGCGGAACGTGTCGTCATCGGCGATCACATGGTCCGACGGTGCGACCAGCATCAGTGCCCCCGGCGCGGTCTTTTCCAGCCACAACGCGGCGGCCAGCACCGCCGGCGCGGTGTTGCGCGCCTCAGGCTCGATCAGGATACCAAGCGGCGCACATTCCTCGGCCGCCGTCTGTTCGGTGACAATGAAGCGAAAGGGTTCGCCGGTCAGAACCGTAGGCGGTGCGAAGTCGGGCCCCGAAAATCGCCGGACCGTTGCCTGAAACAGGCTGCGCTCTCCGGTCAGCCGCGCGAACTGCTTGGGATAGCTTTGCCGGGACAGGGGCCAAAGCCGCGTGCCCGAGCCGCCGCACAGGATTACAGGGTGGATGGTGCGTTTGTCTGTCATCGCGTCACGCCTATTGCATCACTCATACTTCACGGATCGTATCAGCATTTTCGAGAAACCAGCGATAGGTCTCTTCGATCCCGGCGCGCAACGGGATTTTCGCGCGCCAGCCCATGGCCGACAACCGTGACACATCCATCAACTTGCGCGGCGTGCCGTCCGGGCGGTCGGTGTCGAAGCGAAGGTCGCCCGTGAAGCCCGCCACTTCGGCCAGCATCGCCGCAAGTTCGCCGATGGTAACATCCTGCCCGGTTCCCACATTGATATGACTGAGCATGGGATGGGTGTTTTCTTCATAGGTCCTGCGATCCAGATCCATGACGAACAGCGCACCTTCCGCCATGTCGTCAACATGCAGGAACTCGCGCTTGGGCGTGCCTGTGCCCCAGATGGTCACACTTTCCAGCCCCGCTTGCGCCGCTTCGTGAAAGCGCCGCATCAGCGCCGGCAGGACATGGCTGTTTTCGGGGTGGAAATTGTCGCCGGGGCCGAAAAGGTTGGTGGGCATCACGCTGCGATAGTCGCGGCCATATTGCCGGTTATAGCTTTCGCAAAGCTTGATCCCCGCGATCTTGGCGATGGCATAGGGCTCGTTGGTGGCCTCCAGCGGCCCGGTCAAAAGCGCGGTTTCCGCCATCGGCTGATCGGCATCGCGCGGATAGATGCAAGACGATCCCAGAAACAGTAGCGACTGAACGTCGGCCGCATGCGCCTGATGGATCAGATTGGCCTCGATCATCAGGTTTTCGTAAATGAAATCTGCGGGATAGGTTTCGTTTGCGTGAATACCGCCGACCTTGGCCGCCGCCACGATCACCGCGTCCGGCCGCGCGTCCTGCATGAAGGCACGCACGGCCGCCTGATCGATCAGGTCAAGCTCGGCCCGGGTGCGGGTGATCACCTCGTCGCCCCGGCCCACAAGCCTGCGTGCGATCGCAGACCCGACCATACCGCGATGTCCTGACACGAAATAGCGCATGGGTTCAGCCTCTAGTCTTCAAGCGAGACTGGCAAGGTATAGCCGTGTTCTTTGAGGAATGCGTGCCGCCGGGCGGTTTCCAGATCGCCCGCCACCATTTCGGCGCACATTTCCTGTGCCGTGATCTGGGGCTCCCACCCCAGCTTTTCGCGCGCCTTCGTGGGGTCACCCAGAAGCGTTTCCACTTCGGCGGGCCGGAAATATCGCGGGTCGATCCGGACGACGACTTGTCCGGCTTCAACGGCCGGTGCGGCATCAGAGGTCACACGCTCGACAACGCCCGTTTCCTCGACCCCCTCGCCCTCGAACCGCAGCTCGATCCCAAGCTCGGCAGCGGACCATGTGATAAACTCCCGAACCGAATATTGCTTGCCGGTGGCGATCACGAAATCTTCGGGCGCGTCCTGTTGCAGCATCATCCACTGCATCCGCACGTAGTCCTTCGCATGTCCCCAGTCGCGCAGCGCATCGATGTTGCCCATGTGCAGGCAGTCTTCGAGACCCATCGCGATATTGGCCAGACCCCGCGTGATCTTGCGGGTGACAAAGGTTTCGCCCCGGCGCGGGCTCTCGTGATTGAAGAGGATGCCGTTACAGGCATAAAGCCCGTAAGCCTCGCGGTAATTCACGGTGATCCAGTAGGAATAAAGCTTGGCGACGGCATAGGGCGAGCGCGGGTGAAACGGCGTCGTCTCGCGCTGTGGGGTTTCCTGCACCAGCCCGTAAAGCTCCGAGGTCGAGGCCTGATAGAACCGCGTTTTGTCCTGAAGCCCCAGAAACCGGATGCCTTCAAGAAGCCGCAGCGTGCCGATCGCGTCGACATCGGCGGTATATTCCGGGGTGCTGAAACTGACAGCCACATGGCTTTGGGCGCCAAGGTTATAGACCTCGTCCGGGCGCACTTCCGACAGGATACGCGTCAGGTTCGACGTGTCGGTCAGATCGCCGTAATGCAGCTTGAGCCTCGGGTCGGGGCTGTGCGGATCCTGATAGATGTGATCGATCCGCTGGGTATTGAAGGCCGAGGCCCGGCGCTTGATCCCGTGGACCTCGTATCCCTTTTTAAGCAAAAGCTCGGCCAGATAGGATCCGTCCTGTCCCGTAATGCCCGTAATCAACGCCGTTTTCATCTTCGGCCCTTTTTGGTTCTTTGCCCGTTTCTAGCGTTGTGCTGCCATCTTTGCGCCTCTGGCGCAATGAACCTGATGAACTGTCAGAGAATTTTGGCGCGGGACTGTCCGGAAAGCGACGCCGGCGCGCGGCCTTCCCTCACTGGCAAACCGCGCTAAATTAACGCACTAGCGCTTTGGAGACGGCAGATGACCCGAAACGACACCCTCAAAGGCACCGCCCGGCTTGTCGCCGCCGCGTGCATGCTTGTCGCGGCCAGCGCGATGGCCTTGGCACAAGGTCGCCCGGCCGGGGTCGGCGTGGCCGAGGTCGAGCGTCGCAGCCTGACCGAAACCGTCCCCGTCTTTGCCGAGATCGTGGCCTCGCGGGATGGCATCATCGCCGCACGCGTGGCCGGAACCGTGGACGCGGTGCACGTGCTCGAAGGCAGCGCCGTGGCCGAAGGTGCGCCCTTGGCGACGCTCGACACCAACCTTGCCAGGATCGAATTGCGCCAGACCGAGGCGCGCGTGGCCGAGGCGCGGGCGGGAATTCAGGTCGCCACGGCCCGACTTAACCGGCTTGAAACGGCGCTGGAGCGTGTCGAACGCCTGCGCGGGACGGGCTCGTTTTCGCAAGGTCGTTTCGATGAAGCTCTCGGTTCGGTGCTTGAGGCCCGGGGCCAGATGGCCGAAGCGGAAGCGCGCCTATTGAACGCCGAGGGCGCCCTTGCCGAGGCGCGGTACCGTATCGACCGGGCAGAGATCATTGCCCCATTCCCGGGAACGGTTCTGTCCGTTGAAACCAACCCGGGTGAGTTCATCGCCTCGGGCGCGCCGGTCGTGCGTCTGCTTGACGAACGCGCGCTCGAGGTCGAGGCCCGCGTGCCGTCACGCTATGTGCCATCACTGTCCGAAGGGTTGGCCGTCAGCGCCAACACCGAAGACGGGCGCCAGCTTGACCTCACCGTCCGCGCCATCCTTCCGCTTGAAGACATCGCCACCCGCACCCGGCCCGTGCGCCTGTCGGCGGCCAATGGCGGGCTGAAGGGCGGCGCAGTGGGCCAGTCGGTGACGGTCGACATCCCGGTCAGCCAGGCCCGCGATGTGATCGCCGTGCCGAAAGACGCGCTGGTTCAGGCCAGCGGCGGTTGGACGGTATTTGTCGCCGAAGACGGCATGGCCCAGCCCCGCAGCATTCAGATCGGGATCGCGATGGACGCGTGGTTTGAAGTGATCGACGGTCTTGCCCCCGGCGATGTCGTGATTGTGCGTGGCAATGAACGCCTGCGGCCCGGTCAACCGATCGAACCGATGCCGATCTCGGCCGGAAACTGATAGGGAAGCGGCGGCCATGAACCCGATCCGATTTGCTATCGAACGTCCGGTCGCCGTCTTGGCGGCGGTTATCATGGCCGTTCTCTTCGGCCTGATCGCGGTCTCGCGCATCCCGATCCAGCTTGCCCCCGACGTGCGCAAACCGGTTGTCGTGATCTCGACGAACTGGCCCGGCGCCGCCCCTGCCGAGGTCGAGCGCGAGATCATCAACCCGCAGGAAGAGGCCCTGCGCGGGCTTGACGGGCTTGAGATCATGACCTCGCGCGCCCGGTCCGGCGAGGCCGAGGTCACGCTCGAATTCGCGGTCGGCACGGATATGAGCCAGTCGCTGTTGCTGGTGTCCAACCGGCTCGATCGCGTGGGCAGCTACCCTGATGAGGCTGGCGAGCCATCGCTCGATACATCCGGCGCCGATGACAGCCCGATCGCATGGGTGCTTGTCACGGCCGCCGAAGGCAACACTCGCCCGATCCCGACCTATGGCGATTTTCTTGAGGATATCGTCAAGGACCGCGTCGAACGGATCGAAGGCGTGTCGGCCGTGAACGTCTTTGGCGGCGTCACGCGCGAGCTTCAGATCGTCGTCGACCCGCGCCGCCTGTCGCAATTCGGCCTGACCGTGCCAGAGGTCGTGCGTCGCCTGCGCAACGAAAACATCTCGATCTCCGCCGGCGACGTGGAAGAGGGCAAGCGCCGGTACATCGTGCGCGCCGAAGCCAACCTGAACACCGTCGAAACCATCGGCAGCGTGGTCCTGCGGTCGTCCGCCGGGGCCGGCGCCGCGGGACGTGTGCGCGTGGCCGACGTTGCGCAAGTGGCCTTTGCCTATCAGGAACCGACCGCGCGTCTGCGGTTCAAGGGAGAACCCGGCCTGGCCTTCAACATCGTCCGCGACCCGGGCGCAAATGTCATCGAGACGATGGAAGAGGTGCGGATCACGCTGGCCGAACTGGCCGCTGGGCCGGTCGCCGATCAGGGTCTTGAGCTTGAGCAGGTCTATGACGAAACCGTCTATATCGAAGGCGCGATTGCGCTGGTGACGCAGAACATCTGGATCGGCGGGGCGCTGGCGGCGCTTGTCCTGCTGCTCTTCCTGCGCAGTCCGCGCGCAACGCTTGTCGTCTCTCTCGCCATTCCCGTCTCCATCGTGGCCACCTTCGTGGCGATGGCTGCCACGGGGCGCACACTCAACGTCATCTCGCTGGCGGGCATCGCCTTTGCGGTGGGCATGATCGTGGACGCGGCGATTGTCGTGCTCGAAAACATCTACCGACTGCGCGAACAGGGCAAATCCCGGCGCGAGGCTTCTTACCTCGGCGCGCGCCAGGTCTGGGGCGCGATCCTCGTCTCGGCCCTGACGACGGTGCTTGTCTTCGTCCCGATCCTGATCATGGAACTCGAAGCAGGCCAGCTTTTCCGCGACATCGCGGTCGCCATTTCGGTCTCGGTCCTCTTGTCGCTTGTGGTGGCGGTGACGGTCATTCCCGCGCTGGCCAATCGCATACTCACGGCGGGCGAACAGAAGACGCTTCACATCTGGGGCCTCGACCACCTTGCCCGCGGCTTTCATGCGGCGGTCATGTCCTATGTGCGACTGACGGTGCGTGTGCGCGCCGTCGGCCTGCTTTTCGTCGCGATCATCGGCGGCGGTGCGGCGGTGGCGACAGCGGTCTTCCTGCCCCGTCTGGAATACCTGC
>JABDPT010000027.1 GCA_013042605.1 Paracoccaceae bacterium | reverse complement strand
TCCTGAAATCCGAGACGCGGGGCGCGCGCTGGCGCTATCTGGCCCTCATCGTCGCGGCGCAGACCGCCGGGCTTCTCACGCAGATACAGTTCGTCTTTATCATCGCCTCTGCCTGCCTTGCCGCCCTACTGATCCGCGAGTTGCGGCCGCGTGGGTTTCTCATGCTCACCGGGGCGGCCATCGCCAGTGGGTTGGCCTTTCTCGCCCTGCATCCGGAGATTTTCGACCAGATCGCGCGCCAGCAATCGCAGGTGCATGACGTGAGCACCGCTGATGCCGTCGCCCGCGCCCTGCGCGTGTCGCGGTCGTTTCTTGAGGTCTTTGGGCTGTCGCGCCCCGCAAGCGATCCGATTGCGGCCATGGGCCTTGGGCTTTTGCTCTTCGGCCTTCTGCTCTGGCTCGGTCTGCGGGTCGCGCGGCGCTGGCGGGGTCTGGGGATCGCGCCGTGGGCCGCGTTCCTTTGCCTGACGGCGGCCATCGCCGTGGCGGGCTCCATCGCACAATTCGCACTCTACCTCGTGCCGCAACACGCGATGGGCGGGCGGTATTTCCTGCTTTTCTGGCCCTTGGCGGCTGTGGCTTTCGTGGCGGCCCTCACCAGCCTGTCGCGCGGGATATCGACGGCGGTGCTGGGCCTAGCCGCGCTGGCCATCCTTACCGAGAACGCGTGGCGCGTGGCCGAGGCGCAGGCGACTTACCGATATGGGAATGAGGTGACGCAAACGGTCGCCGGGGCCAGGGCCATTTATACCGACACCACCGCGCGCGGACTGTTGCCCCGCGTGGTCCTTTCCGCCAGCCCCGACGCGCAGATTTATATCGACACGAAGAACGGCACCGCCGAAACCCTCGGCGCGCTGCTGGAGGCCCAACCCGAGATCGACCTCTTCATCACGACGACCTTCTACAAACCCGATGCGTCCATCGTGTTCCAGCGCCGCGCGATGATCGAAGAAAAGCATGGGTCCGCTCTGACGACCCGGCGCACGCTTGGCCTGCGCTATCAGTCTGTGAAGACGGAAGACTAGCCCGCCCGGATCACGCGCTTTTCAGACATCCCGGCCGCGCGCCGCTGGCCCAGGCGCGGGTCGCATCGCCGAATGCCTCGAACAGCGCCTTGGACACCGGATCGCCGGACGCGTTGTATTCCGCGTGCCACTGCACGCCCAGCGCAAAGCCCGGCGCGCCCTCGACATAGATGGCCTCGGGCGTGCCATCATCGGCGCGCCCGTCGATGACGATGCGCGCGCCCGCTTCCTCGATCCCCTGCCCGTGCAGAGTGTTGGTGCGCACTGTCTGCTTGCCCATGAGGCGGTGAAACACCCCACCCTCGGTAAAGGTCACGTCATGGCGCAGCTCGAACTTTTCCTCGATCGTGCCATCGGGGGGCATGCGGTGGTTCATGCGGCCCGGAAGCTCACGAATTTCGGGATGAAGCGTGCCGCCCATGGCGACATTCACCTCTTGAAACCCGCGACAGACCGCCAGAAACGGCTGGCCGCGTTCAACACAAGCCCGCACAAGGCCCAGCGCAATCGCATCGCGGGCGCGGTCGAAGGTGCCATGCGCCTCGGTCGGTTCGTGCCCGTATTCCTCGGGATGCACATTCGGGCGCCCACCGGTCAGCAGAAACCCGTCGCACGCCTCAAGCAGGTCGTTCACGGCAACGATGTTGGGATCGGCCGGAACGATCAGGGGGATCGCGCCGCTCACCGTGCTGACCGCGCAGGAGTTCATCGCGCCGCCACCATGCACCTCATACTGATCGTTGATCAGGTGAGCGTTGCCGATGATGCCGACGATAGGGCGTGCCATATGTGTCCTGTTCCCGCGCTTGGATAACCGATGAATACCCTCGGATATAGGCATTGAAAAGGCAGCATCCATGCACAATGCCCTGCGCATGGGCGTTTGCCCAAAGAGCAGGCATCAGATTTCCGGCGTGTATCCCGACGCTTCGATCCCGGCCGACGCGGCAATCGCGTCATTGTCCGAGGTGTCGCCGGTGACCCCCACCGCGCCCACGATGGCACCATGCCCGTTGCGGACCAGAACACCGCCCGGCACCGGGATGACCTGCCCCTGATAGGCGCCGTTCACGGCGGCCATGAAATAGCCCTGCGCCTCGGCCCGCGCCATTTGTGCGGTTCCGGCCATGCCCAGCATGACCGCGCCATAGGCCTTGCCCTGCGCAATCGCAAAGCGCCCGGGCGCCGCGCCATCCTCGCGCTCGAACGCCTTGATATGTCCCCCGGCATCCAGCACCACGACGCTTAGCGGCTTCAGCCCCATCTCGCGCCCCTTTGCCAGCGCCTGGCGCACGATGCGGCGCGCCTTGGCAAGCGTGATCTCTCCCATTGTCGTCGTTCCCTGTCGTTTATCGGTTTTTCCTGGCGGTTAGCCCGCCGCTTTCTTTTCCAGCCGCCGCGCATGCAGCACCGGCTCGGTATAGCCCGAGGGCTGCACCCGCCCCTTGAACACCAGATCGCAGGCCGCCTGAAACGCGATGCCGTCGAAACCCGGCGCCATCCGTTCATAAAGCGGGTCGCCCGCATTCTGACGGTCCACGACTTCGGCCATCTTGCGCATCACGTCCATCACCTCGTCTTCGCTGACGATCTCGTGGTGCAGCCAGTTGGCGATATGCTGGGCCGAGATGCGGCAGGTCGCGCGGTCTTCCATCAGGCCCACATCGTTGATGTCGGGCACCTTGGAACAGCCCACGCCCTGATCGATCCAGCGCACGACATAGCCAAGGATACCTTGCGCGTTGTTTTCGACCTCGCGGACAATCTGGTCACGGCTCCACTTGCGATAGGTCGCCAGCGGGATATCGAGCACGGTGTCCACATAGGCCCGCCGCCCCCCGGCCTTGAGCTTGGCCTGCACCGCGAAGACATCCACTTTGTGATAATGCAGCGCATGCAGCGTGGCGGCCGTAGGCGACGGGACCCAGGCGCAGTTGGCGCCGGATTTCGGGTGTTCGATCTTGACCTCAAGCATCGCCGCCATCTGGTCGGGCATGGCCCACATGCCCTTGCCGATCTGCGCGCGGCCTGACAGCCCGCACTCAAGCCCGATATCAACGTTCTGGTTTTCGTACCCGCCGATCCAAGCCTTGCGCTTGATAAAGTCCTTCCGACTGAACGGCCCGGCCTCCATGCTCGTGTGGATCTCGTCGCCCGTGCGGTCGAGGAATCCGGTATTGATGAACGCCACGCGATGCCGAGCGGCGCGGATGCATTCCTTGAGGTTTACGGAAGTTCGCCGCTCTTCGTCCATGATCCCCAGTTTCACCGTGTATTGCGGCAGGCCCAGCACCTTCTCGACATGGCTGAAGATCTCGTCGGCAAAAGCCACTTCCTCGGGTCCGTGCATCTTGGGCTTGACCACATAGACCGACCCGGTGACCGAATTGCCGCCCTCGCGTCCAAGGTCATGCATCGCGATGAGCGTGGTGATCATCGCGTCCATCAACCCTTCGAACACCTCCGCCC
>JABDPT010000020.1 GCA_013042605.1 Paracoccaceae bacterium | reverse complement strand
CATCATATCCCACCAAACGTGCGAAGGGTTTTCGCCGCACCTCGTCGCTGCTGGGCAAGCAGATCAGGGAAGCGGGCGAAAGCCGTGGCTTTGCCGTATCGCGTCTTCTGACCCATTGGGCGGAAGTGGCGGGCCCCGAGATTGCTGCCATCGCCCGACCCGTCGAGGTAAGCTATGGCCGTGCAGGAATTGGCGCGACTTTGACTGTCCTGACGTCCGGCGCGCAGGCGCCGATGCTTGAGATGCAGAAGGAAACGTTGCGTGAGCGGGTAAATGCTTGCTACGGCTATTCCGCGATTTCGCGCATTCGGATCACCCAAACCTCCGCCCATGGCTTTGCCGAACCGCGCGCCGAATTCGCACCGGCGCCCTCTGCCCAAACCCATGATCCCGCCCTGCAGGCCCGCGCTGAAAAGGCGGTCGCCCCGGTGCAAGACGACGGTCTGAAGGCCGCTCTTGCGGCTTTGGGCGAAAACATTCTAAAACGCAAAACCCCCTGAAAAAGGCACTGTTATGAACCGGATTCTTGCACTTGCCGCTGTTGCCGTGATCGGTGCCTTCGGCGTGTTTCTTTGGACGAACTCTCAGCCACAGGCTCCGGGTCTGACCCTTGGCGCCGTTTCGGCACAGGAAAGCAGCGCCGAGATCGACATGTCGATGGTCGCAGACATGCGCATCGGCAACCCCGACGCCACCGTGACGGTCATCGAATACGCGTCTTTCACCTGCCCCCATTGCCGCAGCTTTCATGAAGGTCCGTTCAAGGAGCTGAAGGCCGACTATATCGATACCGGCCGCATCAACTTCGTCTATCGCGAGGTCTATTTCGACCGTTTCGGCCTTTGGGCCGGGATGCTGGCCCGGTGCGGCGGGGAAGAGCGGTATTTCGCTCTTGTCGATCTGATCTATGAAAACCAGCGTGACTGGACCGCAGGCGGTGACCCGGCGGTGGTCGCGGACAATCTGCGCCGACTTGGCCGCACCGCGGGGTTTGCGGAAGAAGAGGTAAACGCCTGCTTGTCCGATAGCGAAAAAGCCCAGGCTCTTGTTGCGGTTTACCAGGAAAACGCGGCGGCGGACGGGATCAATTCGACCCCATCCTTCGTGATCAACGGCCGTAAATACGCCAACATGAGCTATGCCGAATTCTCTGCCATCCTCGACGAGGAACTCGGCAGCTGATGACAGCCCCGCTTGCCGGGCTCAAGGTCGTCGAACTGGCGCGCGTTCTGGCCGGCCCCTGGGCGGGCCAGACGCTGGCCGATCTGGGGGCCGAGGTCATCAAGATCGAAAGCCCGGCAGGGGACGATACCCGCCAGTGGGGGCCGCCCTTCATTACCCGTGACGACGATGTCACGGCGGCCTATTTCCACAGCTGCAATCGTGGCAAGCAATCCATCGCGCTTGATCTGAAGGACCCCGAAGATCGCGCCGTCGCGCAGGCCCTCGTGGCCGAGGCTGACGTTCTGATCGAGAATTTCAAGCTTGGCGGACTTGCGAAGTTCGGGCTCGACTATAACAGCGTGCAAGCCGGCAATCCCGGCATCGTCTATTGCTCGATCACCGGGTTCGGCCAGACCGGGCCATACGCCCATCGGGCAGGATACGACTATATCATCCAAGGGATGTCCGGACTGATGTCCATCACCGGCGACCCGACCGGACAACCCCAGAAGGTCGGCGTTGCCGTTACCGATATCTTCACCGGTCTGTACGCCACAACGGCGATCATGGCCGCGCTGCGCCTGCGTGATCAGACCGGCAAGGGCCAGTACATCGACCTGGCACTGATGGATGTGGCGACCGCGATCACTGCCAATCAGGCGATGAATTACCTTGTGACCGGCACAGCGCCCGAGCGGATTGGCAACGCACATCAGAACCTGACACCCTATCAGGTGTTTGACTGCGCCGATGGCTGGCTGATCATCGCCACGGGCAACGACGGACAATACCGCCGGTTGTGCGATCTTCTTGGCCTCTCGGACATGGCCACCGATCCCGATTACCTGACCAATGCCGACCGCATCGCAAATCGGGACGAGATGACTCGCCGCCTGACGCAAGCCACACTGAAACGAAGCCGGGATGACCTGTTGGCCGCCTGCGAAGCGCAAGGCGTCCCCGCCGGACCCATTAACGATATGGCCGATGTTTTCGCCGACCCGCAGGTCGCTCATCGCGGCCTTCAGGGTACGTTGGACGGTGTGCCGACAATTCGCACGCCCATCCGGTTTTCGGACGCTGACGCCGGTGCGGGCAGTGCTTCGCCGAAACTGGACGAACACGGGGCGAGCATTCGCAAGCGGATCAGCGGGGAATAACCCGTTCGAAAAGGGCCACAATCGGGCCGGGGTCTTCGAAAGCCAGCCGCACGGGCACCGTCAAAACCTTTTGGCGAAACGCATCGGGCAGGCGCACAGCGTCTTTCTCGGTCGTGACCATTTGTGCGCCCAGCAGCTTCGCCTCGCCCTCGATCCGTGCCATCAGTGCCGGTGTCAGGGGCTGATGATCGCTTAACGCCTCGGCCCGCAGCAAGTTTGCCCCCAACTCGCGCAGGGTGGCAAAGAACTTTTCGGGGTGACCGATGCCGGCGAAAGCCAGAACGGGCAACCCCTCCCACGCCATTCCGGTGGGCAGTGGCTTGAGCGTGGCTTTAACACGCGGGACTGTCACGCTGTCGCCCCACAACCTGTCGAAACGCTCCTGAGCGGTTGCGTTTCCAACGCTTACCAACACGTCGGCTCGCTCCATTCCGACACTCACCGGTTCGCGCAGCGGCCCTGCCGGGATGACCTGTCTGTTGCCGAACCCGCGCTGTGCATCGACAACGACGATTGAGGCATCTTTGACGACCGAGGGAGACTGCAAGCCATCGTCAAGCAGGATGGCATCGGCCCCCCAGGCCTCTGCCGCCTGAACCCCTGATGCCCGGTCCTTGGCCACCCATGTTGGAACGAACGCGGCCAGCAGAAGCGGTTCGTCCCCCACGTCGGCGGCACTGTGCCGATCCTCGGCAACGCGGACGGGCCCGGTCATCGAACCGCCGTACCCACGCGAGACGATCGCGACCTTCAGCCCCGCCGCCGTCAGGATCTGGGCACAGGCAATCGCCGTGGGCGTCTTGCCCGTTCCGCCGGCGTTAATGTTGCCGATGCAGATCACCGGACAGCCCGCGCGATACCCCGGCCCCTTCGCAAGTCGCCACCGTGTGCCCGCCGCATAAAGCGCGCCCAGCGGTGACAGCAGCCTTGCTTGCCATCCGGGTTTCCCGTCCGCGGAGTGCCAAAACCGTGGCGGGCGCATCAGAGATTCGCCTTTTCGGTTATCGCGTCAACGATCAGCTCAAGCGCGCGGTCCGCAACCTCGGCCCCTTCGGATGAGACTTCCCAAGCCTTGTGCGCCATCTCTGCCGTCTTGTCAGGGGCCAGCAATTCGGCCACCGCCTCGCCAAGCTGTGCGGCGTTCGCAACGCTGCGCGCGGCGCCCACGGTATCCATCCGGTCGAAAACGGCCTGGTGTCGGGTGATGTGAGGCCCGTGCAACACTGCCGAGCCTAGCGCAGCGGGTTCATAGGGATCGTGCCCGCCTCCGGGTGAGACGAGCGAATTGCCGATAAAAGTGATGGGTGCAAGACGATACCAAAGTCCCATCTCATCTTCTGTGTCCGCGATATAGATCTGGACGTCTTCGTCCGGTTCGGCACCATCGCTACGCAGCACGGTGTTCCACCCTGCCTGCGCGAAAAGCCGGGCAAGTTCGGGACCATTGGCGGGGTTGTCGGGCACGACAATCAACAGCAAACGATGCGAATGCCGCGCAGCCTGCCGATGCGCCGTCTCGACGGCAGGGGCCTCGCGTGTCGTGATCCGCGCGGCAGCCCAGACCGGGCGCACCGCCAGAAGTGCACCCAAAGCATCCCTCTCGGCCTCATTGCAGGGCAAGGCCGACGTGCTTTCTTCCAAAAACCCGGGCACTTCGACTTTCCAGGCCGGCGCCCCATAGTGCCGCAGTTCTTCGGCATCCACCTGCGATCCGGTCAGGAAATGCCTGAAACGCCCCAAGAGCGCCCGTATCGCCAGCGGCGCCCAGCGCCACCGGGTAATACGCGCGCTGCGCAGATGCGCGTCGAACATCAAAAGCGGAATGCCGTCTCGGTCACAGGCCATGATCGTGGCGGGCCAGAGATCGCTTCCTGAAAACACCGCGACAGAGGGCTGCCAATGGTCGAGAAAACGGTCAATGACCGGTGGCAGGTCGACAGGGCGCAAACAGTGCACAACCCCGGGAATCGCCGTGCCCGGTGCCTGATCCAGGCCGTCGGTTGTGACCAATGCGGTCATGTCGCCCGGCATGTCGTTCAGCCTTGCAATCAACTGGTAAAAGGCGGGCATGCGCGTGCCCTCGGCGGCATGAAACCAGATGACGTCGCCGGGCGGTCGCGGCGGAAGATCTTCGGCAAGCCTTTGCGAGATGCGGTCCTGCGACAGCCCGGCTCGCTTGCCCACGCGGCGCACGCGTCGGCGCAGCGGGCCTTCGGCGCGCCGTGCCAGCGCGAGATACAGCCAAAGGCCCGGGGAAGGGGCCATCCGCGATCAGTCGCCAAGCTCTTCGGTCGGCGAGGCTTCGGCTTCTTCGTCCCGCAAACGGTGCAGATGCGCAATGAAATAGCGGGTATGCGCGTCGTCCACGGTCCGCTGCGCGGCAGATTTCCAAGCGTTATAGGCGGATTCGTAGTCGGGAAAGATGCCGACCATGTCGATGGCGTCGATGTTCTTGAAGGCGTTCTTGGTCGGGTCGACAAGCTCGCCACCGAATACAAAGTGAAGTCTTTGGGTCATGGGGGCCTCCGGGCGTTTCGCGCGCAGCCTACGGGATCGTGCCTTGCGGTCAAGCCACGCTCACTGCGCGGCGGCCGGGCGCTCGATCTCTGCCATGGCCGCAAGAAGCGACCGGGCGACATCTTCCGCCGCCTCCTCGTGCATCAAATGACCCAGGTCCGCGAACTCGCGAACCTGCGCGCGGGGCAGTCGCGCCGCTGCGCGATGCGATGTGTCCGGGGGCACGGTGGCATCCTTACCGCCGACGAAAAGCCGGACATCAGTGTCTATCGTGCCCAGATCGCGCAAAAGCGGATCGATGTTCCACTGCGCCATCATCGTTAGCGTGCCGTCGATATGACCCCTGTCCGACATCAAGCGGTGATAAAGCATCACCCCCTCGTCATCGATGGAAGAGCCTGTTGTCGCCAGCAATTCGCGTGCGCGCGCCACGCCCCCCGCCATGCGTGCCAGCAATGGTGGGATCAGCGGGTTGATCGCCATGACCTTGGCCATAAGCGGGAAAAGCCAGCCGGCCACGCCCTCGAACTTACCAAGCGCCGCGTTCAGGCCGATCACCTGATCAATGGGCATATGCCGCGTCAACTCCAGCGCGAGCGCTGCCCCCGCCGAATGCCCGATCACCACGCGCGGCGCCCATCCCTGGCTTTCACACAGCCGCGTGACGTCTTCTGCCATGGGCACGATACCACAGCGTTGCCGCGTGCCCATGCGCGTGAACCCCTGACCGGGCAGGTCGGGTGCGATTACGTGATGGGTTTTGGCCAGAATGGGAAGCAGGTGACGCCAGCTTTGGGTCGCCCCACCGGCGCCGTGCAGAAGTAAAAGCGTGGGGCCGGTGCCCGCATCCTGCACATGCCACTCATGCGGGCGAATGCGAAGGAAACTGGAATGCTCGGCATTGGGCCAGATCCCGCGGTCGCGCGCCCAATCCATATGTCACCCGTCGAATGCCGTTGAAACGGCGGCGGATAACCGGTGCGCGTCGGCCCGGGGCAGTGCCACGTATTTGCCGCGTAATGTGTCGGCCAACGCGGCCAGGGGCGGCTGTGGGCGCGTGCCCATGTCGATCACAAGCGATGGCGTGCCTTGCAGGGCCAAGGCGCGGGCCACGGTTTGCGCATCTTCGCCAGCCGCCTGGCGGTGCGCGGTTCCATCCAGCGCGATATTCGCGCGCCCGTCGGTCAAGAGCGCTAGGGTTGGCGACATGCCGCGCACGCGCGCGGAGTGCGCCAAAAGCATCGCCGCCTGCAACCCGGCGGCCAGTGGCGTACCGCCACCACCGGGCAACGCGGCCAAGCGGCGCTTGGTCTGCACGAGTGACCGTGTGGGCGGCAACAACACTTCTGCCTCGGTGCCGCGAAACGCGATCAGCGCCACGTGATCGCGCCGCGCATAGGCTTCGGTCAGCAGGATCTCGACCGCGCCCTTTGCCTCGGCCAATCGCGCCATCGCGGCAGAGCCAGAGGCATCGACCGCAAACACGATCAACCGGTCGGATCGTTCCTCGAACCGCTTGATGCGAATGTCCGAAGGGCGGATGTGGATGATATGACCGCGCGGCGCTGCCGCCCGGCGCATCGGTTGCCAAGGTGCGGCCGCGCGCAAGGTTGCGACAAGGTCGATCCGCGCCGAACTGTCCAATCGACCGGGGCGCGAGGGCAGGGGACGCCCGCGCCGGTTGCCTTTGTGCCGCGCGCCAGCGCCAGCGGCTCCCGTCGCGGCGCGCGGGGCGCGTGCGCTTTGAAGCTGGGCCAACACATCCGGGGGCAGGGCGGCGCGCACCGCCTCAAGCAGGATCTCTTGCGGGATGTCTGTCATCTCACCCGCATCATCGGGGCGGTCGCGGTCTGGGTTCTCCGGTGGCTCGGGCTGATCGTGCGCTGCATCTTCCGGTGTCTCGTCATCCGCCGGCATCACGGTGGCCCGCTGGGCAAAGACCAACTCCGCGGCCAACTGAATATCGTCAGATGTGACCCTATCCCGCCCAAAGAGCGATGCGATGGCGCGCGCAGCACGGGCCGCCAGCAGCGGCGCACGCAGACTGTCGATGCCAAGTCGCGCGGCCAGAACGGTAAGCATTTCGCCTGTCTGGGCATCGTTCGCAACATGCGCAAGACGACGGCGGGCGCAAACGATATCCTCTGCATCGAAGCTCTGGGCTGCCAGCGCCTCAAGTGTGATCTCATCCAAGGCCACAAACAGCCCGAGACGTTCGGTCAGCCCAGTGGGAGGAATTTCTTCGGTTTCCGCGCCCTCATCCAGTGCGATCACAGTATGCGCGCCGCCATCGAGACAACGCCCCAAACGCGCGGCAAGGCCGGGAGGGCAGCGTTCGGCCATGGTCAAAAGGAGGCCACCCGGCGAGGTCAACACACCGCGCGAAGTCACGCTATGACCCGTTTCCAGTGTCGCGCTCAGATCAAGTCCGCCATAAAGCTGTTCGTCGCTGATTCCAGGGTGAATCCTGCGCCATGGGGTCGGATAGGTGTCTAATATCGCCAAAAACCGATCCCGCGCCGGGCCGGACCGCGCGCGCAGCCATAGACCGCCAAGCCCCTCTGGATCCACGGCCAGAACCGCCAGCGAAAGCTGCGCCCGTGCCCAGCGTTCGGCAGGATCAGTCGGGCCGGCGGCGGTCATTTACTCCGCCGCCGTCTTAAAATTTCCGAAGAGGTCGCTCATCGTTCGCTGCACCCGCATGCCTGACCCGGCATCGTCCAACGGATCGCGTCGCAACCTGTGGCGCAGCGCCGAAGGCGCCACCTGACGCAAATGGGCTCGCGTCACATCTTTGGACCCGTCGAAGGCCGCCAGAGCGCGCGCGGCGCGTAAAAGCGTTAACTCTCCGCGCAAACCGTCAGAACCAAGGGCAATGCAAAGCTCCGCACAGTCTATCAGTGTCTGATCCGGCGTTTTAAGGCCTCTTAATGCCTCGCGCGCCGCCAGAATGCGTTTGCGCAGCCGTGTATCCGCCGCCCGCCAGCGCTTCAGGAAAGCCGCTGTATCGGTTTCATAGGCATCGCGTCGCCGGATCACCTCGATCCTCTGTTCGATATCCCGGGGCGATGCGACCTCGACCGACAGGCCGAACCGATCAAGAAGCTGTGGACGCAACTCACCCTCTTCTGGGTTTCCGGATCCAACCAGCACGAAGCGGGCCGGATGCCTGATCGACAGCCCCTCACGTTCCACCACGTTTTCGCCCGACTGCGCCACATCCAGAAGCAGATCGACGATGTGATCCTCAAGCAGGTTCACTTCGTCGATATAGAGGTAACCCCGGTTGGCTCGCGCCAGCAGGCCCGGTTCGAAAGCCTTTTCGCCGCGGGTGAGCGCGCGTTCGATATCAAGCGCGCCAACCACGCGGTCCTCGGTGGCGCCCAAGGGAAGATCAATCACCGGTGTCGGTCGTTTGATCACCTTTTCAGACCCTATTTCGGCCCAATCGGGGCAATCTTGCCGATTGGCCGAGTTCACGGGGCATCCCGCAACCGCTTCGATCTGCGGCAGCAAAGCGGCCAGCGCGCGAACGGCCGTTGATTTGCCCGTACCCCGATCGCCGAAGACCAGAACACCGCCAATGCCCGGGTCGATGGCGGTCAGCACCATGGCCTGTTTCATCTCTTCCTGCCCGACGATGGCAGAGAACGGGAACGGCTGTGTCATGCCGCGATCCTTTCGAGGTTGCGAAGCGGGCTTTCGCCGCCCCAGCTGCCGGTTTCGCCCAAAAGGCGGAAGCGGGCGTAAAGCTCTTCCTTGAACCAGGCGCCTTCGCGCACGGCGCGAATAGCCTCGGCATGGGGTCCGCTTTCGCGGGCAAAGCTGTTCATGGAGCCGACATCGGGCCAGATCGAAAACGTGACCTGATGCAACCACGGCACCTCGCCAATCCCGATCTTGAAGGCCACGTCCGGATTGTCGCCGATGACGTCTTCGATGTTCGGCACGCGGCCCCAGAATTTCGCGAGCACCGAAGGTTTGACAGTCGCACGTGTCAGAGCCGCGACCGGGCCGTCACCCGCATCGCCTTCAGCCATGAAAGGCGACACGCCCGACCACGCGCCGCGCGCCGACGTTGGCGCCATGTAAAGCGTCCAGCTCTCTTTGGCCTTGTTGCGCCAGCGCCGGTATACCGCTTCGTTTTCGACGCGGGTTCGCGCCGTCGCCTCATCCGGCCACGTCGCGAGGATTGCCCAGACCGCGGTGTTGGGAATCGGTGTGAACCCTTCCCCGGTGCCGGACCCGCAAAGCTTCCAGAACCCGACATCCGGCATCCGCATGAACGACAGTCGCGCAGCACCCATCTGCCCAAGCACCCACAGGCGATCAAGGGCAGGTCCGAAGCGGAACAAGCTGAGGCTCACGGTTTGAATCGCACGATTCCTTTGCAAACTGTCAACTTAGTCTGACATAGTAAGAGTCGCTTTGGAAGCAATCAAACTGCGGCTGAGCAGCGCAATAGGAAAGATTGTAAATCAAACTAGACAGTAGTAGCGTGAGATCATGTTGAAAAGAGTCGCCCCTATTCCGCCCCATGCCGACCCGCGCGCCCATGCCGTTGTGATCGGTGCCGGAATGGGCGGGCTTTCCGCCGCCATGCGTCTTGGCGCCAAGGGCTATCGCGTGACCGTGCTTGACCGGCTCGACAGCCCCGGTGGGCGCGGCTCTGCCATCTGGCAGGACGGGCACCGGTTCGACCTTGGGCCGACCATCGTCACTGTCCCGCATGTGTTCGAAGAGCTTTGGGCCGCCTGCGGCCGCGACTTTCATCAGGCCGTGGACTTGCGCCCGATGGACCCGTTCTACGAAGTGCGCTGGCCCGATGGGTCGAACTTCAAGGCTTGCGGCGATACCGACCGTATGATCGCAGAGGTGGCGCGCCTGTCGCCCCGCGATGTCAAAGGCTACAAGCGCTTCCTGCGCGATAGCGAAGAACGCTACCGGATCGGGTTTGAAGGTCTGGGACGCAAATCCATGCATCGGCTTTGGGATACGCTCAAGGTCCTGCCAACCTTTGCACGCCTGCGCGCCGACCGCTCGATCCTTGGTCATGCCAAGGCGCGCGTGCGCGATCCGCGTCTGCGCATGGCGTTGTCGTTTCACCCGCTCTTCATCGGCGGTGACCCGGCGCATGTCACGTCGATGTACGCGCTGGTCAGTTATCTCGAGAAAGAGTTCGGCGTGCATTACGCTATAGGTGGCGTTGCGGCGATTGCCGGTGCAATGGTCGATGTCATCGCCGATCAGGGCGGGCTGATGCGTTACGGGGCCGAGGTCGACGAGATCCTTGTCGAAAATGGTCGCGCGGCAGGGGTTCGTCTTGCCGATGGCGAACGGCTCGAGGCCGATGTCGTCGTGTCGAACGCCGATGCGGGCCATACCTATCAGCGCCTTTTGAAGTCACAGCCCAAGCGCCGCTGGACCGATGCCAAGTTGAAGCGCCAGCGCTGGTCGATGGGCCTCTATGTCTGGTATTTCGGTACAAAGGGCACTGCGAATGACTGGCCCGATCTGGGTCATCATACGATCCTGAACGGCCCGGGCTATGACGGGCTGTTGCACGACATCTTCATGAAGGGCCGGCTGGCCGAAGATATGTCGCTTTACATCCACCGCCCCGGTGTGACCGACCCCACGGCGGCGCCAAAGGGCGACGATACGTTCTATGTACTGTCCCCGGTGCCGCATCTTGGCCATGCCAACCCGGTCGACTGGGCGCGCGAAGAGGCGATCTATCGCAAGAAGGTTGCCGCCGTTCTTGAAGGCGTCATGCCCGGCTTCGAAGACAAGATCACGACCGAACTTACCTTCACGCCGGAAACCTTCCGCGACCGGTATCTCTCGCCCCATGGTGTCGGCTTTTCCATCGAACCGCGCATCCTGCAATCGGCCTGGTTCCGACCGCATAACGTGAGCGAGGAACTCCCCGGTCTTTATCTGGCCGGTGCGGGCACCCATCCCGGTGCCGGCCTGCCTGGCGTGGTGTGCAGTGCAGAGGTTCTGGCAAAACTCGTTCCTGATGCCCCGGCAGTTGCCGTGGCCCACAAGATGGCGGCCCAGTGATGCGTTCTGATGACCTCGCCCATTGCAAGGAAGCGATCCGTCATGGCTCGCTCTCCTTTCACGCCGCCTCGCGCCTTTTGCCCGGGTCGGTCCGCGACCCGGCCCTCGCGCTATATGCCTTCTGCCGGTTGGCCGATGATGCCGTTGATCTCAACGATCAGAAACCGCAGGCCGTACTCACCCTGCGCGATCGGCTCGACCTGATCTATCAGGGCCGGCCCCGCAACGCCCCGGCTGACCGGGCCTTTGCGGCGGTGATCGAAGACTACGAAATGCCTCGCGCCTTGCCCGATGCCCTGCTTGAAGGCCTCGCGTGGGATGCGATGGACCGACGCTACCGGACCCTGTCGGAACTTTTCGACTACTCCGCCCGCGTCGCCGCCGCTGTGGGCGCCATGATGTGCGTGCTGATGCGCGTGCGCGATGCCGATGCGCTGGCCCGCGCCTGCGATCTGGGCGTGGCGATGCAGCTCACCAATATCGCGCGCGACGTGGGCGAGGACGCACGCGAACGGCGCATGTACCTGCCGCTTGACTGGCTGGACGACGCGGGCATCGCGCCCGAGGCGTTCTTTGCCGATCCTTTGCCCGACGAACGCGTTCGCGGCATGGTCAAGCGCTTGCTGCGCGAGGCTGAAAAGCTATATCTCCGCTCCGAACCCGGCATCGCCGCCCTCCCCCTCGCCGCGCGCCCCGGCATCTTTGCCGCGCGGCACGTCTACGCCGGTATTGGCGGTGCGGTACGGCGCAACGGCTATGACACAGTATCGTTCCGCGCCCATACCTACAAATCGCAGAAACTTGGCTGGCTGGCCCTTTCGGTCCTGCGCAGCGGCGTTTCCCTGATCACACCGCGCTCTGCGGTGATTTACGCGCGACCACTGGCGGAAACACAGTTTCTTGTCGACGCCGCCGCGCGTGTGCCGCGTCCCGACAATGTCTGGGGCGACGGTCGGACTGGCGCGCTTTTGTCGGCACTGGCGCAGCTTGAATCGCGCGATCGCGCCGGGGCGTGACTCGACCGCGCCCGAAAACACGCTAGGCTCGCCATATGGACTGGATGCTGTTTCTCATCTTCCTTGCCGCCTGCTTTGCCGCGGGCACAACGGGCGCCGTCTTTCCGCCGGGCGAGTGGTACAAAACTCTCGACAAGCCGCCCTGGACCCCGCCGGACTGGCTGTTTCCGGTGGCCTGGACGGTGCTTTACCTGTCGATGTCCGCCGCCGCCGCGCGCGTGGCGCCACTGGATGGGTCGGCCTATGCGATGGCCTTCTTCGCGCTGCAGATCGCGCTCAACACCCTCTGGACGCCGGTCTTCTTCGGTCTGCGCCGGATGGGCATGGGATTCGTCGTTCTGCTCTGCCTCTGGGTCGCAGTCGCAGCCACGCTTGTCACCTTCTGGCAACTCGACTGGATCGCGGGGCTTTTGATCGTGCCCTATCTCGTCTGGGTCACGGTGGCCGGCGCGCTTAATTTCTCGGTCTGGCGGCGTAACCCAAACGCGGCGGCACCGTCCACCTGACCGCTTCTTCTGGCCCGAAGTATCCTCGCCGAAGGCAAGAAAACTTCGGTGTGCTAGGCGTCATCCTCGAACCGCCACCCGGCGCGGCGCGGGACCCGCACGGCCAGCATCGGCTTGATCAGCGGTGAGGCAAAGCGATTGAGGTCAAGCGCCTCATGGACCCCCTCGACCACTTCCCCGTTGATCTGCGTGCGCACGACGGACCGGCTGTAAAACGGGGCATCCAGCATAGCCTTGGTCTGGTGCGGTGTGTAACCCGCTTCCGCTCGTGTCTCGCGACGCACCGCCCACAGCGACCGGTCAAACCGGGTCAGGGGCGGTGTTTCGATCGTTTTGGCGTGACCATCTCGATCGAAGCCAAGTCCCACGGCCAGATGCGAACCGTCCCGCCGTTCCGCGTCATAGAAACAGGCGGATCCCTCGGACGTGGGAAACCGTCCCCAGGTCCAGTAGCTGAAATCATCCTCGAGTGCGCGAGTTCCGAAATTGGCATCGAAATAGCCGTGGCCCGTCCATTGCCAGCCCCGGTTCAGATCGACCTCGATATCCGCCGTTGGCGCGAACGGCCGCCAGATATGCGTGCCGTCCGGGTGCAGCGGCAGTTCGACATCCGTCACTCCGGTGGGCTTGACCGTGATCCGCCCCCGCACCCGATTGATCAGAGGCAGCGATGAGATTTCGTCAATATCGATCTCGAGCCGACCGCCCACCCAGCGCAACTGGCTTGGCCCGACCTGAAAGGTGGTCGATGTGGTGCGCAATGCGGCCTCGCCCCGGTCGGTCATCGTAAACCGTCCGCCGGGCCCATAGGTCGCGACGTTGATGCACACGTGGTTGTGTGGCCGGCGCCGCCCGGTCCAGCGATACCAGGGCGAAAAGACCGATCCTATGAAGGCGATGACCGAGACGGCGCGGGTCCCGCAATCGCTGATCCCGTCGACATACCACCACGCATAGCCGTCCGATGGGACGTCGAGGTTGAAGCAAGGTCCGTCAAGATCGCCGCGGCCGCGTGCCGGCCGGAGAGGGTTGCCATCGGCACCCCTGCCCCCGGATGCGCCCCGCCCCCCGCCAGATAGAGACCCGGCAGGGCCGTGCGCGCCGTCGGTCTTTGAAAGGCCGCCATCATCCCGTGCGGGCTCCGCCCGTACAGGGAACCTTGGCTCGCCGGAAAGAGCGCGTCGAACCCCTTGGGCGTCGTCAGTGTCCGGTCGGCGGGCTCGGGCGAAAAGCGAACCCCGTGCCGCGCGAGCGTCGGGAAGGTGCGTATCCGACATGCGTCAATATCCTCCGGCTGGCCACCCGGCAGGGGCGGCGCGTTCATGATGATTTCAAAGCGCTCGGTCTCGGGTGGTGTGGTCGCACCGCCGCGATCCTGCGCGCAGATATACAAGGTAGGATCTTCGGGAAGGTGGCCTGCCTCGATTGGCGAGAACTCGGTTTTCGGATCCGCTCCGAAAAAGACGTTGTGATGGGCAAGCTCCGGCCCGGTATAACGTGCGGCGAAGGCCCAGACATTGGCCGACAAGCTACGCGGTTCTGTACCTTCCGCAGTGACCGCGTTTCTGACCGCGCCGCCAAGATGCCCTGTACTCAGCGCACGCGGATCGCCGTTGAACACCACATGCGAACAGGGCAGGCGGCTCCCGTCGTCAAGCTGTACGGCGGCAACCCGGCCCGACTGGGTTTCTATCCGCGTGACGCCCATGCCAAACCGAAAGCGTGCGCCCTGGTTTTCGGCCACGCTCTGCATCGCCGTGGCCAGCCGGTGCATCCCGCCCCTAACGCGCCAGACACCGGATGCTTCGGAATGCCAGATAAGACCAAGCACCGCAGGCGACCGATAGGGCGAACCGCCGACATAGGTGGCATAGCGTCCGAAAAGCTGACGCAGGCGCGGATCGCGGAACCGGCGCGCGAGGTTGCCGGCCAGAGAGGACAGCGGCGCCATCGCCCGCATCACGGCCGGGCGCGTGGCGACATGCGCGACCAACGCGCCCAGTGTTGGGGTTTCGGCCTTGATGATCGGGTCCTCGAACGCGTCGAATAGCTGAGTGGCCGCAGCGGAAAACGCACGAAAATCGGCCTCGGCCCGCGCATCGCCGAAGGCGCGTACGGCGGCCGCGCTTGCTTCGGCATCGGCCAGCAGATCAAGGGTGGACCCATCGGGCCACCAGTGCCGGGCCAGCACCGTTTCCCGCTCAAGCGTGACATGGGCGTTAAGTGTCGTTCCGGCATCGGTAAACAGGTCTTCGAACACATGCCGCATCGTCAGTACGGTTGGCCCCGCATCCACCGGACCCGCCGCGCTAGGCAGTGTCCGCATCTTGCCGCCGGGTGTTTCGGCCCGGTCCAGCACCGTGACATCAAACCCAGCGGTGGCCAGCCGCATTGCACTGGCCAGTCCGCCCATTCCGGCGCCGATCACGACAACTTTTCCCAAGGCGTCACTCATCGGCTGATTGTTGACTCACGGTTCACATATGTCCACTATGATTTACACATATGTGTCAGGACTGATTGACACAGAGTTAAGCTCAGGCTCAGGAGAGGGCGGCAGATGACGATCGAACGCAGGATCGACGCGGCAATGAAGTCGGCGATTGCCGCGGGGCAGGCCGGATCGGTTCCGCCCAAACTCGCCAGTGCGCTTGATTATGCCGTCACCCCCGGCGGGGCACGGATCCGTCCGACAATTCTGATGTCGGTCGCGCTGGCCTGCGGCGATGATCGCCCGGCGCTTGCGGATGCGTCCGCCGCGGCGCTGGAGCTGATCCATTGCGCCAGTCTTGTGCATGACGACATGCCCTGTTTCGACGATGCCGATATCCGGCGCGGCAAGCCATCGGTTCATCGCGCCTATTCCGAGCCGCTGGCTCTTCTGACCGGTGACAGCCTGATCGTCATGGCCTTCGAGGTGCTGGTCCGCGCCGGTCGCGACGACCCGGCCCGCGCGCTCGAACTCATCTCTATCCTTGGCCGCCGCACCGGCATGCCGGGCGGTATCTGTGCCGGGCAGGGATGGGAAAGCGAGCCGACGGTTGATCTGTCGGCCTATCATCAGGCCAAGACCGGCGCGCTGTTCATTGCCGCGACCCAAATGGGCGCCGTCGCGGCGGGTCAGGATGCCGAACCGTGGGAAGAGTTGGGCGCGCGGATCGGCGAGGCGTTTCAGGTCGCTGACGATCTTCGCGATGCGCTTTACGATGAAAAGACACTCGGCAAGCCTGCCGGTCAGGACGATTTGCACGCGCGGCCCAATGCCGTTTCCGAATTTGGCGTCGATGGGGCGATTGCCCGGCTCAAGAACATTCTTGCCGGCGCTATTTCATCGATTCCGCAGTGTCCGGGTGAAGCTGCCCTTGCCGATATGGTGCGCAAGACCGCGCAACGCCTGACCCCGATGACCCCGGCGCACCGGACGGTTCCGGGTGAGTGACGCAAGCCTGCCATCCCAAATGGGCCGCCCGAGACGCGGCCTTCCGCGCCTGACCAACTGGCGCAACCGGCTTGTTGCCTCGCGCAGGTTTCAGCGTTGGGCCAGCCGCTTTCCGCTAACCCGGGGGATCGCACGCGCCGAGGGAGAGGCGCTTTTCGATCTCGTCGCCGGTTTTGTGCACAGTCAGGTTTTGCATGCGCTGGTCGAGTTGCGCGTGTTGCACATCCTTGCCGACGGGCCGCTCAGCGCCGCCGATCTCGGCGCGCGCACTCGCGTGCCCGACGCTCGCATGGCCGTGCTGGCCCAGGCCGGGGCGGCGCTTGGGCTGCTCAAGCGGCGCAAGGGCAACCGCTATGCCCTCGCGCAGCGCGGGGCGGCGCTTTTGGGCGTGCCGGGGCTTGAGGCGATGATCCTGCACCACAGCACGCTTTACCGTGACCTGTCCGATCCCGCCGCATTCTTTCGCGGCGAAACCGACCCCGATCTTGCGCGTTTCTGGCCCTATGTCTTCGGGGCTGCGGAAACGGTCGAGCCTGAAGTCGCCAAGCGCTATTCCGACCTGATGGCCGATAGTCAGGGTCTGGTCGCCGAAGAAACCCTGCGCCATGTCAGCTTTGCCGAAACAAGGCACCTGCTGGATATCGGCGGTGGGTCCGGCGCATTTCTTGAAGCCGTGGCGCGCGCGTATCCGGCGCTGAATGCCACGCTTTTCGACCTGCCGCAGGTGGCCCCTTCCGCACAAGCACGATTCGAAGCCGCCGGATTGAGCGGCAGGATTTCCGTGCATCCGGGCAGTTTTCGTGAAGACCCGCTGCCCCAAGGGGCCGATACGATCAGTCTGATCCGCGTTCTTTACGACCATGCCGACGAAACCGTTGGGCTTCTTCTGGCCCATGTTTTTCGCATTTTGCCGCCGGGCGGACGGTTGATCATATCCGAGCCGATGTCGGGCGGCGCACGCCCGGACCGTGCAGGAGATGCGTATTTCGCCCTGTACACCATGGCGATGGGTACAGGGACGACCCGCTCTCAGGCCCGGATTGCCGCACTTTTGAACAAAGCGGGGTTCGGCGGCATCCGCACACCAAAGACCCACCGCCCCTTTGTCACAAGCGTCGTGACGGCGCGCCGTGAATCTTGACACTCGATATGTCTAAATTCATTGACAGTTCAGACTGTCAGGTTAAACTTACACTCAACAAGCTGACAGATGGGTGAGTCTCTGACGGGGCCGCGCCGCATGTCCACTGACGGGGAGCTAACGCTTTGCAAACGACCGCAGTCCTCTTGAACGGGCCGAAGGATATCG
>JABDPT010000013.1 GCA_013042605.1 Paracoccaceae bacterium | reverse complement strand
ACCTGACCCACGGCGAAATATCGCCCCGCACCGCTTGGCATGCCGGGATGCGGGCGCTGCACGAGGGCAAGCGCGGGGCCGAAACCTTCCTCAAAGAGCTTGTCTGGCGCGAGTTTGCCTATCACCTTGTCTACCACACGCCGCGCATCACCAGCGGCAATTGGCGCGAGGAATGGGACGCGTTTCCCTGGAACACAGACGAGCGCAAGAAAGAGGTCTGGGCCTGGAAAAGGGGCCGCACGGGTATTCGCTTTGTCGATGCCGCGATGCGCGAGCTTTACGTGACAGGCTACATGCACAACCGCGCCCGGATGATCGTGGCAAGTTACCTGACCAAGCATCTGATGTCGCATTGGAAAATCGGGTTGGACTGGTTCGCCGACTGCCTTGTCGACTGGGACCCGGCGTCAAACGCCATGGGCTGGCAGTGGTCGGCCGGATCGGGGCCCGATGCCACGCCCTATTTCCGGGTCTTCAACCCGGTCAGCCAGCTTGACAAGTTCGACAAGGACCGCGCCTATGCCGACCGGTGGATCGCCGAAGGCAAATCGAATCCGGCGCCCGAGGCCTTGTCCTATTTCGACGCGATCCCGGAACACTGGGGGATGTCGCCATCCGACGACTACCCCGAACCGATCGTGACGCCGGAAGACGGGCGTGAACGGGCGCTTGTGGCGTACAAGGGCCGGGATTTCTAGGAAAGCGAACAATACCAGTTGTTTGCCGCGCCAAGGCTGATTAGCCTGCGCAGCGGTTGAGGGGGCGTTGATGACGGCACTGACGACGACAAAAGGGCAGGCCAACCTGCCGCGCTATTTCGGCCCGGTATTCGAGTTGGCCCAGGCCCTCAATAACGGACGGCTTGACGTGGTTCTGGCCGATGGCCGCAGGTTTCGCGCCGAAGGGCGCAATCCCGGCCCTGTGGCCGAGGTGCACGTTCATAACGACGACCTCTTTTCCCGCCTGATCCGGGAAGGCGACCTTGGCTTTTCCGAGGCGTATATGGATGGCTGGTGGTCCTCGCCCGATCTTCAGGCCTTCATGGACCTCGTCAATCAGGACAACGACGTCATCTATAACGGTTTTCCCGGGATGAGCCTTGTGCGCGCTTATGAGCGGATGCGCTTCTGGCTTCAGTCCAATTCCAAGCGCCAGGCGCAAAAGAACATCTCGCACCACTATGATCTGGGTAATGATTTCTACAGGATCTGGCTGGATGAGACGATGACATACAGCTCGGCCTTCTTTCAGTCCGGGCAGGAGAGCCTTGAAAAGGCGCAGGAGCAGAAATACGCGAGCATGATCGACCAGATGGGCGCACAGCCCGGTGATCATGTGCTTGAAATCGGGTGTGGCTGGGGCGGGTTCGCCGAATATGCCGCCGGTCAGCGCGGATTGAAGGTCACCGGCCTGACCATCAGCCAGGAACAGCACGATTTCGCGGTCGAACGGATCGCCCGGCAGGGGCTTTCGGACCGCGTCGAGATCAAATTGCAGGACTACCGTGACGAAAAAGGCACGTATGACGGCATCGCCTCGATCGAGATGTTCGAGGCGGTGGGCGAGAAATACTGGCCGGTCTATTTCGACACGCTGCGCAACTGTTTGCGGCCGGGGCGCAATGCGACGCTTCAGATCATCACAGTGGCTGATATGCGCTGGGAAGCTTATCGCAAGGGTGTTGATTTCATTCAGAAATTCATCTTTCCGGGGGGTATGCTGCCCGCACCCAAGGTGCTGCGGCAAGAGGTGGAAAAGGCCGGGCTACAGGTCGCGCGCAACATCGATTTCGCCGAAAGCTATTCCCAGACCCTGCGCCGCTGGCACGAGACCTTCAATGCCCGTTGGGACGAGGTTGCGGCCCTTGGTTTCGACGAACGCTTCCGGCGGATGTGGAATCTCTATCTGACATCTTGCGCGTCGGGGTTTCACAGCCGAAACTGCGATGTAATTCAGATCACAGTTACACGGCCCACCTGATATATGCCTACTGCAGCCAAACTCATCTCGGCGTTGCTCTTCGGCGTTTTGGCTTGGGTAGTGAGTGGTTTGGTCATTCAGCTTTTGCCCGAAGGGTCTTCGCCCGGCTGGCTTGCGCCAGTCAATACGCTTGTCGGCGCATTGATGGGCTGGCGCATCACGGGCGCGCATGCAGGTGAAGGGTTTGTTTCGTCTGTCGGCTATGGGCTGACCGCGATTTTTGCCACGACTTTCTGGGCAATCCTTATTTGGGCGTCCTATGAAATGATCGATCGGGCGATGAGCCTTCGGTACGAGGGGCCCGTCGAGGCCTTGCAGGACATGACCAATATCATGGTCGAATATGCGACCTTGATCGCGACGACCAATGTCGTGGGAACGATGGTGGTTGGAAGCATCATCTGCGCCTTGGCTGCCGAGGCTGCGGGCCGCCGCTGGTCGTGACCGAACCCGCGTCTGTTTTCCTTTTCGGAACATTACTTTACCCGCCATTGCTCAAAGTGGTTTTCGGGCGTGATGGCGCTATTGTTCCGGCGCGGTTGTCCGATCACAAGGTGACAGGCGTTACGTCCCAATCCTTCCCTATGATCCTGAAGGCGCCCGGCGACGCGACCGATGGCGCGATGCTTGTCGATGTGACACCGGACGAAATGCATCGGCTCGATTACTACGAGGCGACCCATGCCTATGACCCGCACCCGGTGACGGCCACGGTCGAGGGCACGGACATCGCAACGCTTGTCTATGTCCCGCGCGCCGCGCTCCACAGCAATGGCGCGCCGTGGGATCTGGCCGGTTGGGCGGATCGCTGGGGCCCTGTCGTGGCCGAGGCCGCGGAAGAGGTCATGGCCGATTTCGGCAGCGTCGCACCGGAAGAGACCGGGCGGCGCTATCCCCAGATGCTGATGCGGGCGGCGTCCAGGCTGCGCGCGGCGGCGGACCCGGCGCCCATGACGTTGCGCCACGATGGCAAGGCCGACACCATCCACACATCGGCGATGCGCCGGCCTTATTCGGGGTATTTCGGGGTGGTGGAACATGACCTGCGCTTTCCCCGCTTCGATGGCGGCGAGAGTGAGGATGTCACGCGCGCGGGCTTCATGATGGCCGATACGGTCACCGTGGTGCCCTATGATCCGGTCCGCGACCGGGTGCTGGTGATCGAACAATTCCGCTATGGCGCCTTTGTGCGCGGCGATCCACGGCCCTGGATGCTGGAACCCGTGGCCGGGCGCATCGACCCCGGTGAAGCGCCCGAAGACGCCGTGCGACGCGAATGCGTGGAAGAGGCGGGGCTGACCCTTGGCGCGCTGCACCTGATGTCGGGGCATTATCCCTCGCCTGCGGCGGTGAGCGAGTACCTCTACACCTATATCGGCCTTGCCGAACTTCCCGACGAGGCGGCGGGGCTGGGTGGGCTGGCGGATGAGCACGAAGATATCCGCGCCCATGTCATCCCCTTCGACCGCCTGATGGCGCTTGTCGAAAGCGGCGAGGCGGCGACCGGGCCGCTTGTTCTGAGCGCCTATTGGCTGGCGCATAATCGCCGCAAGCTTGCTTGAGTTCGCCGTGACCGCGTCCTAGACAGGGCAGACGCGCACGCCTTGGGACATCGCTTTCATGACCATTCGAAAAACCCTTGCCGACACGGTTGGCAACACCCCGCTAATCCGACTGAGGGCCGCGTCCGACGCGACGGGTTGTGAAATTCTCGGCAAGGCCGAGTTCATGAACCCCGGTCAGTCGGTCAAGGATCGCGCAGCGCTTTATATCATTCGCGATGCGGTCGCGCGCGGCGCCCTGCGCCCCGGCGGCACCATCGTGGAAGGCACCGCTGGCAACACCGGTATCGGGCTGGCGCTGGTCGGCGCATCGATGGGGTTCAAATGCGTCATCGTCATTCCCGAGACGCAGAGCCAGGAAAAAAAGGACATGCTGCGTCTGGCTGGGGCCGAACTCGTGCAGGTGCCGGCGGTTCCCTACAAGAACCCGAACAACTATGTCCGGTATTCCGAACGGCTGGCCGAGCGGTTGGCGCAATCGGAAGAAAACGGCGCGATCTGGGCCAATCAATTCGATAACACCGCAAACCGGCTGGCGCATATCGAGATGACGGGCCCCGAGATCTGGGATCAGACCGGCGGCAAGGTCGATGGCTTTGTCTGTGCGGTGGGCACCGGCGGGACGCTGGCGGGTGTCGGCATGGCGTTGCAGCCCAAGGGCGTGAAAATCGCGCTCTCCGACCCCGAAGGCTCGGCCATTCATTCATTCTACACGACGGGCGAGTTCAAGGCCGAAGGCGGGTCGATCACCGAAGGTATCGGGCAGGGACGCGAGACCGAGAATCTCAAGGGGTTTCGCCCTGACATGAGCTTCAAGATCCCCGATAGCGAGGCTTTGCCCATCGTGTTCGATCTATTGCAACACGAGGGGCTTTGCCTTGGCGGATCGTCGGGGATCAACGTGGCCGGTGCGATGCGCATGGCGCGTGAATTGGGGCCGGGGCACACCATCGTGACGATCCTGTGCGACTATGGCACGCGCTATCAATCGAAGCTCTTCAACCCGGACTTCCTGACCGAAAAGGGACTGCCCGTGCCATCGTGGCTTGCCGAGGACGGACGCCTCATGCCGTCCGTGTACACGGACTGATGGGCCTGCGCGCGGTTTTCCTCGCGATCTGCCTCGCGCTGGGTCTGGCGCTATCGGCAGCGGCGCAGACGGCGGAAAACAGGCTGGATTTCACCGCTTGGGAAGAACTTGCGGCCCGCACGGAAGCCGCGATTGAAAGTGGACGCACGTCGAATGCGGTTCTCGATGAGTTGCGCTTGGAAATTGCGGATTGGCGCAGCGACTTTCTGGCCGCGGAATCGGCCAATCAGGCGCGCGTCGAAACCCTGCGCAGCCAGATAGATGCCCTTGGTGCACCCCCGTCCGAAGGCGAAACCGAAGCGCCCGAAATCGCGACGCGGCGGGCCGAGCTCAACGAACGTCTGGCTGCGCTCGATGCTCCAAGGCGCGCGGCGAACGAGGCCTATAACCGCGCCGACGGATTGATCGGCGAACTTGACGCGGTCATTCGCGCGCGCCAGACAGATCGGCTTCTGGAACTGGGGCCGACGCCATTGAACCCGGCGATCTGGCCCGATGCGGTGACCTTTTCCAGCGAAATCGCCGGTTCGGTGCGCCGCGAATTCGAACGATCCTGGTCCAGCCCGGCACAACGCGCCACAACTGTTGAACGTCTGCCGGTGACGATCATTCTGACCCTGATCGGGCTGACCCTTCTGACGCGCGGGCGCAGCCTGATGCAGCGTTTCACCGTCGCCGTGCAAAGCCGATCCGGCGCGATGGGGCACGTGGCGCTGGGGTTTCTGGTGTCGCTGGGTCAGATCGCGTTGCCGGTGCTGGGTCTTTATGCCCTGTCGCAGGCCGCGCTTTCGACCGGATTACCGGGGTTGCGCGGAACCGAACTGATCCAGGTCCTGCCGGTCTTCGGGTTCCTGCTTTTCGGCCCGCTTTGGCTGGCCTATCGCCTGTTTCCGCCCGGTGACGCGGCAATTGGGCCGCTCGATCTGAATGACAAGACACGCGCCGATGGGCGTTGGTATCTGTCGTTTCTGGGCATCCTGCTTGCGGTCTCGATCTTGCTGGGCACGATCTTCGATTTCGAACCCGACGCCGACACCGCAATCGCAGTCATTTCCTTCCCGGTGCTGGTGCTCATGGGGCTGGCGCTGTTCCGGCTTGGCCGGTTCCTGACCCGTTCGGTTGCACCCAGTTACGACGCGCTGGAGACGGCCGGTTTCCGCACCCAGCTGAGCCGCCTGCTGGGGCGCGCGGCGATATTCGTGGGAGTTATTGGCCCGGTCGCGGCGGCAATCGGATATACGAACCTGTCGGCGGCGATGGTCTATCCGACGGCGATGACCATGGCGCTGATCTCGGCGCTTGTCATTCTGCACGGGCCGATCCGCGACCTTTATGCGGTCTTCACGGGCCGGTCGCCCGGCGATGCGGGCGAGGCGCTGATACCGGTCCTGATCAGCTTTGGCATAACGCTGGCGACCGCCCCGCTTTTCGCGCTGATCTGGGGCGTGCGACCGGCGGAACTGCAAGAACTTTGGGCCCGCTTCCTCGCCGGTGTGACCTTCGGCGAAACCCGGATTTCGCCGGTTGATTTCCTGACCGTCATCATCGTCTTCCTTCTGGGTTATGGCCTGACCCGCCTGATACAAGGCACGCTCAAATCCACCGTCCTTCCGCGCACCAAGCTTGATGTCGGCGGGCGCAACGCGATCACCGCCGGGGTCGGCTATGTCGGGATATTCGTGGCCGGGCTGGTCGCGATCACCGCCGCCGGGATCAACCTGTCATCGCTTGCGATCTTCGCGAGCGCACTGGCGGTCGGCGTTGGATTCGGCCTGCAAAACATCGTGTCCAACTTCGTTTCGGGCATCATCCTGCTGATCGAGCGCCCGATTTCGGAAGGCGACTGGATCGAGGTGGGCGGGCAGATGGGCTATGTCCGCGACATCTCTGTCCGCTCGACCCGGATCGAAACCTTCGACCGGACGGATGTGATCATTCCCAATGCCGACCTCGTGTCCGGCACGGTTGTCAACTATACGCGCGGCAACCTGACCGGGCGCGCCATCGTGCCGGTGGGCGTGGCCTATGGCACCGATACCAAGAAGGTCGAAGGTATCCTGCGCGAGGTGGCCGAGGCGCATCCCCTCGTGTCGCTCAACCCGCCCCCGGCGGTGCTGTTTCGCGGCTTTGGAGCCGACAGCCTCGATTTCGAAATTCGCGCCATCCTGCGCGACGTCAACTTCATGCTCGCCGTGAAATCCGACATGAACCACGAGATCGCCAAACGCTTTGCCGAGGAAGGGATCGAGATCCCGTTCGCACAGCGCGATATCTGGCTGCGCAACCCCGAGGCGCTGCGCGGCGACGACCCGAAAGAGGAGCCGACGACATGACCGAGCCGCTGTTCAGATCCGATGCCTATCTGCGCGAGGCCACGGCCCGCGTGACGGCTGTGACGGATCAGGGCGGGCTGGTGGTCGATCGGTCGGTCTTCTACGCCACCGGCGGCGGACAGCCCGGTGACACCGGGCACATCGCATGGGAGGGTGGCGAAACGCCGATTGCAACGGCCGTGAAAGGCGAGGGGGCGCAGATCGTGCTTGTCCCGCAAGAGGGCGCGGCTTTGCCGCCGGTCGGCGCGGAGATCACCCAGCATCTCAATTGGGACACGCGCTATCGCCATATGCGCGTGCACACGGCACTGCACCTCTTGTCCGTGGTCATCCCGTTGCCGGTGACCGGCGGGTCCATCGGGGCCGAACGTGGGCGGCTTGATTTCGACATGCCCGACGCGCCCGACAACAAACCAGAGCTCGAGGCGGCGCTGAATGCCCTTGCCGCACGCGATCTGGCCGTCACCGAAGACTGGATCACGGACGCCGATCTCGATGCCAACCCGGGGCTGGTCAAGACACTGTCGGTCCAGCCGCCGCGCGGGTCTGGCCATATCCGACTGATCCGCATCGGTGAAGGTGAGACACAGGTCGACCTGCAGCCCTGCGGCGGCACCCATGTCGCGCGCACCGGTGAAATCGGCCCGCTGGTACTGGGCAAGGTCGAAAAGAAGGGCGCGCGCAACCGCCGGGTATATGTGCGGCTTGCCGAGTAACACGCGCCGGAATTCAGCTATTTGACCCCTACGCGGCGGCATGGCTTGCAATTGCCAGCCGGAATTGGCTAAACGGCCCGGTACGGAGCGGTGGCCGAGTGGTCGAAGGCGCACGCCTGGAAAGTGTGTAGGCGGGAGACCGTCTCCAGGGTTCGAATCCCTGTCGCTCCGCCACCCACCCCAATCTCTGTAGGCGAAGCCTTACATTCCCTGTTTTCTCCCGTTATTTCGGGGGCTTGGTCTATGCCATCTGCCAGAGAGACGACCGTGACCCCCCGAACTGGCGCGATTTTCCCGTACTGTCTCCGGAGGCACCATCACACGCTTCGGTTTGGCCCAGATTTCCCTGCTAACAGGGAATTAACAGGGTAAATCTTCGGATTCTGGCATTTTAGGTGGTTTTGCACTCTAAATCACGTCAACTTATCAATACGTTGCGCAAGATTTCCCTGCGCAAATTAACAGGGAACTTTTTCAGGGTTATCAGGGATATTTTTCGCTCGAACAGGGAACATTCCACCGAGCTCAGGGAGGTGTCTGATCGCTCCCGAACCCGTACACCCTGGCCTGGTTGTCCCAGTCGAGCGGCACCGGCTTCCGAATGATCCGTTCGAGGGTCAGATCAATTGGCTGGCGCCCGTCAAGGATCGCGCCCTGGATTGCAGGCGATAGGAACGCCAGCTGGGATCTCGTCCGAATGTAGGATTCCGAATGCGCGGTCGCGGCGGCTATGTCGCTCAGAGGCTTGCCACCATGCAAGTCGGCCACCCAGGTATGCGCCCTGGCAAGGGCTCGCAGCAGGGTGCGATCGGGTTGGGGTGCGCGATCGCCAACGATGATCTTTCCCTCGACCCCGCGCCGGCGCAGGTCGAAGGGCGCCTCGATTGCCAAAGCCGCAGGATCGATCTCATCAGACTGGAGTCCCAGCGCCTCGGCCAGGCCATCCGTTTTCAGTCTCAAGACGATGCTGTTCTTCCCAATCCGCCCGTCATCCAGGATCTTCTTGAGAAGATCCGGTGCGCCCTCTGAGAGCCTACTGGCGACCTGTCGTACCTTTCCTTGAATGGCATCGCCGCGGCTCAGATCTGGTGTCGCGCATATGCGATGGTCGCGGGCGCGGTTGCTGAGGAGCTGTGCGATCGTATCCGCCACGGCTCGCTCCAATGCAGGTGCCGGCAATCGCCAGCCGCGCGGATCCGTCCCACCCGAGATCAACCGGTTCGAGACATAGTATCGGATCTGTCTCCCGTGGCGCCGGGTGTGCGTCGGCGTCAGCCGATCACCGGTTTCGTCGCGCAGCTTGCCGGTGAGCGGTGCAACAGGGGTCGCGCCAGTTTGCCGGGCAGCAGTCTTCCGTCCCCGCGGTCGTACGCTTGCAGCCTGGAGCTTTGCCTGGACCCGGTCCCAAACCGCCGCGTCGATTATGGGTTCATGTTGCCCGTCCCAAACCTGGGTCTTGTGGCGGATCTTGCCAATGTAGATCGGGTTGCGGAGAAGCGCGTAGATCTGGCCGCGCGAGAACGGGTTGCCGCCCTGCACCCGTCCTGACCTGAAGCGGTGCAGCTTCGAGCGCAGGCCCATCTCATTGGCACGGCGCATCACCGCGTTCAGGCAACCGAGGTCGTCATAGAGATCAAAGACCGCCCGCACGGTTCTTGCCTCTTCAGCATTGACGACCAGGCCGCGGATCTTCGGGTCTGGATGCGGATCATAGCCTAGGGGAGGCACCCCACCCATCCAGAGGCCCTTCTTCTTGGACGCCGCGATCTTGTCCCGGATTCGCTCGGCCGTGACCTCGCGTTCAAATTGCGCGAAGGACAACAGGACGTTGAGCGTCAGTCGGCCCATGGACGAGGCTGTGTTGAAGGCCTGGGTGACGGAGACGAAGGAACAGCCTGCCGCATCGAAGCGCTCGACGAGCTTAGCGAAGTCGGCGAGCGATCGGGTCAATCGGTCGATCTTGTAGACCACCACCATCTGGACGAGGCCCGCGTCGATGTCGGCCAGAAGACGCTGGAGGGCGGGGCGATCAATCGTGCCACCCGAGATGCCGCCATCATCGTACCGGGCCTTGCCCGCGCTCCACCCTTCATGCCGCTGGCTGGCGATATACGCGGCACAGGCCTCAAACTGGGCATCTAGCGAGTTGAAGTCCTGGTCGAGCCCCTCGTCAGAAGACTTGCGCGTGTAGATGGCGCAGCGGATCCGCGGTTTGCCCATGGTCAGCCCGACTGCTTCAGGCCGAAGAAGCGCGGCCCCGACCACCGGGCCCCGGTGATGGCACGGGCGATCGGCGACAGCGACGCATAGCACTGACCGTTCCAGACAAACCCGCCCTCGACAACATCGACCACATGGGTCGCGCCATTCCATTCCCGGATCAGGCGACCGCCGGGTTTGAGGGCGGGGCTCGTGGCTGGGCGATCCTCCCGTGCCGCCTTGGTAAGGCTGGCGACAAAGCCTTTAGGCAATCCTCCGTGCGGTCTGGCCTGTATCTCGAAGGCCAGGAATCGGCGAAGGAACGGACTGCTGAGACGCTTCGGAACCGGGGTGCCGAAGACTTCGTTCCACGCGGCAATCAGCGCCGACCGGTCCATGGTTTCGATCTCAGCTATCGGTAGCTTCATCGGCCGTTCTCCGGACCCAGACCGATGCGGTAGATTGCGCTACTGCCAGGCTTGGTGGGATCGGTGCGGTCGATGATGTATCCAGCTTTGCGAAGCCCGCTCAAGGCAGCGCGCACGGAATGCGCTTGCCAGCCCGTCGCCGATTGCAGGGTTGCGAGATCAGCCCCGGACTTGCGGCTCAGAAGCTTGCGCAGGATCTCGGTCTTGGTCTCGCGCGGGCTTGTTGATTTGGATTTGGACATGGTTGCTCCTCGGTGGTTCGAGCCTGCGGCATGCAGGCCCTGGTACCGAGATGCGCCCGGGTCCGTCCGGGCGTGGGATTAGTGACGCTCACGTCCAGTGAGAAGTCCAGTCCATTCAGGATCAATCCT
Organism: Paracoccaceae bacterium; assembly: GCA_013042605.1. Classification (GTDB taxonomy): domain Bacteria; phylum Pseudomonadota; class Alphaproteobacteria; order Rhodobacterales; family Rhodobacteraceae; genus JABDPT01. Next base: position 11,116 of record JABDPT010000013.1, on the reverse strand, counting down.
CGGGACCAGCGCTGGATAGTTTAAAGATCGTGGCCTTTGCTTTTTCGAGTGTCCGGCGCACTTCTTCCTCCATCTCCTTCTCTTCTTCCGAGGCGACACCGACGCCCAGCATAATTTGGATTGCCTCCAACAATGACGGCTTGTGCTCCTTCAAGCCCTTTCTACAGAGCGCGAGGTAGCCCGCTTCTATGGCGTCCAGTCTGATCCGGCGTCCGTCCGGGGTTTGGGCCGTTACCGGCTCTGCCAGGATGGCTGCCGCATCCGCGAGGTTCTCCGGGCGGGATTTCGGGCGACCCTTGGGATTGCCGGACTGGCCTTTCTTCCAGCGCGTGTCGACCGGGGGGCGCCCGTAGCCGATGTCCTTCTTATCTGTCATCGGCCTCCTCCGTTGCACGCAGCATTCTATGGATTGCATCGGCAGCCTTTTGAAGCTGCCTCTGTATCTCCTTTTCCTCCTCCTCTAACGATGTGGGATCTGGCGCATCATAGCCGGCATCGGTCAGGATCCGGCGCTGCAGGGCCAGCGCCTGCTTGTCCCCCTGCAGGACCAATTCTTTGAGTTTGCGGATCAACGCATCCCGGATCGGTATTCTCTGATCGTCGTCCTTGATCCGGATTTTCCGGTTCAGCACGCGCTGCAAGACGGTGTTCATGTCCTCTCGTTTCCTCGGACGACCGCGCGGATTGCCGGACTTGCCTTTCTTGAACCGCGTGTCGTGGGGCGGGTTCATGTAGCCCACATAAGGTGTCTTTTCGTCCTTCATTCGTCAGTCTCCACGCTTGGGGTGTTCGTATCTTGGCTCCGATCAAGGGCCACATCGGCGAATGCCTGATCCGTGCCCGCCAGCCGCGCGGGCTGGCCTGTCTGGGCCTCGAAGCGGCGGCAGATCACGTCGCAATACTGCGGGTCGAGTTCGATCAGACGGGCCACGCGACCCGTGCGCTCAGCGGCGATCAGCGTGGTGCCCGACCCGCCAAAGCCGTCGAGGACGATATCCCCGCGGCGGGTCACGTCACGGATCGCATCCGCCACGAGCGCGACAGGCTTCACGGTCGGGTGAAGTGCCAGGTCACCCTGGTTGCCGCCGAAGCTGTTGACGCCGGGATACTCCCAGACATTCGTCCGATAGCGACCGGTTTCGCCAAGACCGAAGGTGTTGAGATGCTTCGCGGTGCCGACCTTGTAAACGAAGACCAACTCGTGACGCGAGCGGTAGAAGGTGCCCATGCCGCCATTGGTCTTGACCCAGATGACCAGGTTCTTGAGCTCTGAGTAGACCTCGGCCCCGGCGGCGCTCAACTCGTTCATGTGGCGCCAGTCCATACAGACGAAGTGGATCGCACCATCGCGGCTGACCTCTGCCATCGCGCCAAGGGCGTCGCGGAGGAAGCTGGTGAAGCCAGGCTTGTCCATCTCGCCCGTCGCCATGGCAAACTCGCGATGCTTCACCTTGCCGGAGCCGCAGACGTGGCCGTCGATCTTCACGTTGTAAGGCGGATCGGTGAAGACCGCGCGGGCGTGGTCATCGCCCATGAGCAAACGATAGGTATCAGGGTTCAGCGCATCGCCGCAGATCAGCCTGTGGCATCCGAGCTCCCAGATATCGCCGGGCCGCGTGATCGCGGGACCAGGCGCGGGCTCAGGGGCATTATCGGCGGGATCGCGATCGCCGACAACGTCATCATCAAGCAGCAAATCAATCTCTGAGGTCTCAAACCCGGTGATCTCGAGATCGAAGTCGAGCTCCAGATCCGAGAGCGCCTGCAGCTCGATCCTGAGGATCTCGTCGTCCCAGCCCGCCAGTTCCGCCAGCCGGTTGTCGGCAATGACGTAGGCCCGACGTTCGGCGTCGCTCAGATGCGCCAGTTCGATGACAGGGACCTCTTCGATCCCCAGCGTGCGGGCTGCTGCCACACGGCCATGCCCGGCAACGATGCCGTCGGCACCGCCGAACAGAACGGGGTTCGTGAAGCCGAACTGCCGGATCGACGCCGCGATCTGGTCGATCTGCTTGTCGGAGTGGGTACGGGCGTTCCCCGCATAGGGGTTGAGATCCTCCACCTTGCGGTAGGAGATCTTGAGCCGGAGTGTCTCCGGCAGGGTGGGACTCTTCGCCCCGGTCTTCGCGTCTTTTGGCACAACAGGTCCTTCCCACGCACCGTGCCCGCCGGACCACCCGGAGGGCTCCTTCGAAACTCTCATGCGGTGTCGGGCACCGCGGTTTCTCCGTTGATGCGTAAGCAGGACCCTCAGGGCCGCTCACGGGGGATCAGGCGTACCTGATCGACAAACAGCGTCGTCGCTGCCGCCTGTCACGCGGGTCTGGAGCCAATGCGGGCTCTGATCCGCGATGTGGGAAGAGATGGGCCCGTCATCCGTCAAGAGCAAGGGAAAAGTCCAAAACCTATAAATGGCTTATAGACTTTCTGCGATTTCGCGGCGTTTCGATCCATATACACGCCGATTTGGCGGTCATGCCGGTGGCCAAGGCCCAAGGCTGATGCTTGCGCAATCCCGGTGAATGTCGGTCTTCCGGGGCATAGCGGTCATCTGACCGAAAGACTCAGATGTCTGCGTTGAGCCCAAACTGCACCTTCCTGCGGTAATAACTATCGACCGCTTTGCGCTTTAAGCCATTCCATGACGTCATCTGCGTTTCGGTCAGGGGGGAAGACCGGATAGAATGTCTTGACTATCTTTCCGTTTCGAAGGATCAGCGCCATCCGCTTGTGTAGCGTCATACCCTCAACCTCGAAGGTCGGAAGCTCAAGAGCGTTTCCGAACGTAAGATCAGCGTCCGACAAGAGCGGAAACGGCAGGTGCATCCGTTCGGCAGCTTCCACTTGATATTCTGTCGCCTGGGTCGAGAGACCAAAGAGATGATCTACCCCAAAAGCCTTCAAATCAGCGTAATGATCGCGGAAAGCACAAGACTGTGGTGTGCAGCCCCTTGCACCGGGAATGCCGTCCCAACCGTCCGGCAAAGGCACGTCAGGCCGACCTGTCATGGGGTAGATGTATAGGACGATTTGCCCCTGCAGGCTCGCGAGATCAACCTGAGACCCGTTGGTCGCCGGAAGCGGCAAATGCTTCAATGTAATACCAGTAAGGTGCGCCGCCGCGCCGTCGTCCTCTGGTCTCGGAAGCTGTGACCAATCGACTTCGTTCAAGTTTACCATATTATTCCATCGTCTCCGTTTCTTTGGTTCTTTTAGTTAATCCAATTCTTGAAAGCCGATATTCACGTTTCCAGCATAAACCTAGGCTTCGTCCGGCGTTCCAGTCGTAGCATCGGTTTCACTGAACGTCCGGTGTCGGTAGGAGCGGCCGTTCACGGCGCGAGAGTCGAGTTTTCCGGCTCCGACGGCTGCTTGCCGCGCCTATCCGGTTATACGACGAAAAGTCTCAGATGACCGGATCGAGCCCAATTTGACCGATGCTGCATTCTGTACAAATGACAACGATCGGCGCTTGGACCAAGCGGTCAGACGCCGCGCATTCAAGGTGCTATCGCATCTGTCCGCTCAGGGGTCTGCCACCGCCATGCTATACCAACGATGGCAATTAGAGCGATCAACTGAATACCCATGAAAAAGACATTGTCGAGGTCGGGTTTAAGGTTCATCGCGACGATCATGGCCATTGTCAAAAGGCTCACACCAATGTTCGCCCATCGATTTGCGCCACTTGGCAAAATGAATGCAAGAACTGTCATCAAGATCGGGATTTCTATCATGATCCCCCCTAACAGCATCATCATGTCAGTCACGACGACCCCGTCAATCGTGCCGGATATCATCTGCTTCAACATGCCGGGGCGGCCCAACTCATGAATGTCTCGGGCAAAGAAGTTGAGGATAACGAAGATCCAAAGGATCGACAAAAGGACGCGGGGGTTACGATTTTCATATGTCATTTCAAGTTTTTTTCGATGTGATGAAGTCAGCATTGGGGGCAATGACGAACGACTCCGCAGTAGTTTCGATGGCCTGAGCGTGGAACGGATCAAGATTTCCGCGACCAGCAGATTAAGAACCCAGGAAAAGATCATCAGCACATCGCGCAGTGGTCCCATTGCCTCTGAGCCGACCATGATAATCCAGGCGATGCCGACGACGGCCTGGGTGGAGGCGCCTTGGCCAATGGCATAGGCCCGCAGCATGGATGCGCTGTGTTGAAAAATGTTACGGGCACTGATGGCGACCACAGCCCGGAAGATGAGCCCGATCATTGCCGTGCCCAAGACTATCCGTACCCAATAAAGTGCCGGGCCTTGCAGCGCTTCGGAAAAGACATAGAAATGCGTCATCCACAAACCACTGAGAGCAGAAACACATCCGGCCAAGGCGATCACCCGCCCGATGATGCGATGTGCTGACGGATTTTGCCGTCGGATGCTCGGCAAGAACTGAACCGCCCCGACGATGCAGAACAAAAAGCTGCTTAGGATGTGCAGAATGATGGGTGTTGGGGCAAGCAAGGCCCGCTGGTTAACGGGTGCGATTTGTGGCCCGCCTGCAAGTTCCAGAACACGGATCAAACCGCCAAAGGCAGGAATGAACGAATAGACCAGGATAAGGCCCAAAACGACCCACTCGGTTTTTTGCAATCGTATCATGAGAAATCTCTCAACTGGTTGTCGGTCACGTGGGCCGCCGCGCCCAGAAGGCCGTGCTTGCTACGCCAGCACAGGAACCAAGGCGAACCGGTTGGCATGCAACCTCGGCAAGCTGAGACTCACGCAACCACGCTACACCTTGTTTTTCTGTGACGGCCCATGTGCGCCATTTAAGTTGGATCAATGCGCCGAAGAGTGAGGGGCGTGTTACACAAACGAACACCATACCACCCGGGTTTAGAACGCGGACCATTTCCCTGAGCGCGCGTCTCGGATCAGGTAGATGTTCAAGGACATGCGCGGCCATGACCACGTCAAAAGACTGATCATCATAGGGTAATGACAAAACGTCAGCTTGTTTACAGTGGGCACGCAGTCCGGCGGCGTGCATCTTCGATCGGGCCTGCGCCAGCATCTCGGCAGAGGTATCTATGCCGTGGAATGTGACCGGATCCGTGAGGATACTATCAAGAGCAATCGAGAGGTTTCCGCTCCCGACACCGCAATCAAGGACCCGCGCCTGTGGCCCAGCTTGCGTAAGAACCGTTGCGACCTGAGAGGTCAAAAGCGGTTCTTGATACGCCGCTTCCAGTTGAAGGCGACCCGCCGTGCGTTCCCAACTGCCCGAAACCGCGTCGTAGCGGTTGGCAAGATCCGCAGAAGAGAGTGGCCGCCTCTTCACGAGGATTTCCCAAGAGCCGATACGACGAGAGGTCATGAGAATTGCGCCATCCATCACAGGGGGGTGCGGTGGCAAGAGGCCTTTAGTATCGAACTGCGTCATTTGCGTTGCCTGCCTTGGGTTGGTCGATGGCAGACATAGAATGCGGGCCACCAATACGAAATTGCGTATTTCTCTTGGATTGGTATACGTAAATCATGGAGTGGAAACGATCAGCCTTTGACTGGAACCAAGCACGGGCGTTTCTCGTTACAGCCGAGGAAGGATCGCTTTCAGCAGCGGCACGCGCGCTTGGGCTTACGCAGCCGACGCTCAGCCGACAGGTTGCAGGTCTTGAAGAGGCACTTGGTGTGACACTCTTTGAACGGACGTCTCGCGCACTTTTGCTGACGCAATCAGGCGTAGAATTGCTTGCGCATTTCCGAACGATGGGCGATGCGGCGAACACCATATCCGTTGCAGCCACAGGCCAATCTGAAGCCGTCACGGGACACGTGTTGATCTCTGCGACAGACATGATGGCGACGTATTTTCTGCCACCTATCCTTAAGAAACTGCGCAAAATCGCGCCAGATCTTCAGATTGAGATTGTTGCATCAAATGAAGTAAGCGATCTGCGGCGGCGTGAGGCTGATATCGCGATCCGTCATGGGCGACCCACAGACGAGGCCCTATTTGCAAAGCGGCTCAGGGATACAACGGCGCATCTTTTTGCATCAAAGCAGTATCTTGATGAAGTGGGACGTCCAAAGTCGCTCGCTGACCTGTCCAAGTTAACGTTTGTTGGTTTTGACCAGCCAGAACTGCGGCTTGGATTAATGGCGTCGCGTGGCGTCAATCTAACAACAGCCAATTTCAATTTTTCGACGTCGAGCGGAACGCTCATGCTCGAACTTGTCCGGCAGGGCTTTGGGATTGGTATTCTTCCAGTTGAAGTAGGAGCGGCCTATCCCGAACTCGAAAACCCTTTCTCAGCGTTTGAGCCGCTCAGTATCGAGACATGGCTGGTGGCCCACCGCGAGTTAAAAACAAATCTACGAATTCGCGTGGTTTTTGATTTGCTGGCAGAGGGAATTGGTTAGCAACGTCGAAGCTCCCTCCTCAGATTGGCCGCTTAAAGACCACCTCCGATTCTTCAATGAACGTTCGGCTGTGCCATCTCATGGGAGGTCCCAGCATAGATGAAACGCCATTTGCGGCCACTGGAGCAGGTGCAGCGAATTCAGACTTTGTCCCGCAAAGCGGTCATTCGCTGAGATTAGTCGAGCGTCCGCTTTGCGGACACAGCTGCCTTAGGCAAACGCAGCCATCGCTTGCGCAGAATTTTCCCGCACCAGCAGCAAAACTTGCGCTGCGATGCAGCCCGTGTCGCCGAAGTGACCATTGAAACTCGTCGTCAGATGCCGGGACAAAGTCTCCCACTCGATGTTTGCTGACGGAATGCGATGAGAGCGTGACAAGGCGGCCGACCAATCGTCGCGGCTGGACTGCGGCATTCACGATACCATTGGACACATTTAGTCTGAAATTGAGCAGCCAGGGAGCAATTACGCCTTTTTACCTCTGGCCGCCCCCCATTGTTCTCAACCGAAGTAAACTAGCGTGACAGGCTTTGCGTCCGCAGGCATTCGAGCACCGCGTCGAGCATCCATGTTACCCGTTCGTCACGTTGAAAGCGAGGATGCCACAGCGCGAAATAATCTATGCTGGGCAACATGAACGGAGGGTCTAAAACACGAAGGTTTCCGTCGTCCAACAGGCCCTGGGCAACGGCAGAGGGCACAGTGACCATTCTATCGCTTCGCAGCAACTCGGACGTCAGTAGACTGAACGAGCCGACAGAGCGTGTGATCCGTCTGTTCAGCCCACGCTCTCCCAGCATCCGATCAATCATACTGCTGTCATGACCAAGCGGTGCGACGAGTACATGGTCGGTCTCACAATAAGATTCAGCCGTCAGCGGGCCATCCGCCTGAGGGTGCTCCCTGTGCATCACACATTTGAACTGGTCGCGAAAAAGCAGGCGCTGGCGAAAATGCTCGCGCGCATGCCAATTGACGGCGATGACCATGTTGATTTGCCCGGTCTCCAGGTCTCTCGCGCCGTAATCATTTGACAGCGGCACAGTGGTTAGACGCAAGTCTGGCGCATCAGCACTCAGGCGCTGATCGAGTGCGGGCATGAGCCGTTTCAGTATTTCGTCGGTTGCCATGATCCTGAATGTGCCACTGAAGGCATCGGGTTGCAGGCGGGAATGTCCATCGAGCGCGTCGATCTCTTCCAGAATATGACGGATCCGTGCTTCGATAGAGATGGCGCGAGGCGTCGGTAGCATCCCATCGGCGGTCTTGACGAAGAGGTCGTCGTCAAAGTGGTCGCGCAGCCGCGCCAGTTGCTTGCTGACCCCAGATTGCGAGACACCAAGCGTTTGAGCGGCGCGCACCACGCTATTCTCGTCGTAAATTGCCGCAAAGGCCTGGAGTTGCGACAAGGCGCCAAAATTCCATTTTGTCATATACTGAAGTACAGCCATTCCATTTCGGAAATCAAGACTAGCAATTAGCTGATCCTCACCATGAACACAGGAGGGTCATATGACCGACACGACACAAAGAATTGTAATCACGGGCATCACAGGAGGGATCGCCGCGGCGACCGCCCGGAAGCTGGTGGAGAGTGGCCACGATGTCATCGTTTCCGCACGTGATCACGACAAGTTGGACGCCGCGATCACAGAAATTGGCGAAGGGGTGACGGGTCACGTGATGGACGTGACCGACGCCGAGAGTGTGGCCGCATTCTTCGAGGCCGTCGGTCCGTTCGACCATCTTGTCACCCCCGCCGCATCCGCCATGTTCGCCCCACTGCGCGAGATGGATTTCGAGGCCGCCCGCAAGCTGATCGAAACCAAGCAATGGGGTCAAATGCTCTGCGTCTACGAAGGGGCAAAGCGGATCTCCGACAAAGGCTCGATCACGCTGTTTTCAGGAACGGTAACGCAAAAACCCCTTGCCGGTGCTACTGCCTTTGCGGCGGCGGGTGCTGCAACCGAGGCGGCCGCACGTATCTGGGCTTTCGAACTGGCGCCGGTGCGCGTGAATACGATCGTTCCGGGCATCATCAAGACGCCGATCTGGGGCAACCTGATGCCCGAGGATGCGGCCACCGCGACACTGGATGCCACCGCCGAGGCGTTGCCTGTTGGTCGGGTTGGGCGGCCGGAAGACATTGCCCTTGGCGTGGAGTTTCTAATCGGCAACGGGTTCGTCAACGGCCACGCGCTGGTGATCGACGGCGGGCATCGGCTTGTATGAGGATGGTGCGATGACAGACATGCCCTACACGCTGGTCAGCTTCGATATCTGTCCCTTTGTTCAGAAAGCTCGAATCCTGTTTGATCTCAAAGGTCTGACTTACCAGACCGAATATATCGATCTTGCGAACAAGCCTGACTGGTATCTCGACCGGGTACCGACCGGAAAAGTGCCAGCGCTCTTGCACGGAGATGACGTTATATTCGAGTCGAACGTCATCCTCGAATACGTTGACGAAACGACGCCGGGGGCGCTGCTTCCCCAAAACGCGATCGAACGCGCGCGCGAGCGGGCCTGGATGGTTTTCGTGGATGATCTCATCATGGCGCAATACCGCACCTTGTCCGCCCAAACCTGGCAAGACATGGAAAGAAATCTCGAAACGCTCTGGCGAGGTTTTGAACGTCTTGAGCCTGAGATCGGCATGCGCCGCGATGGAATGCTTCTGCTGGAATGTGCAGCTGCACCCCTTTTCAGCCGCATAGACGCCACGCCGCTTCTGAAGGAGCGCTTTGCAGAGAGGTTTGGCGAGGCCAGTCGCATCGGCGGATGGGCGAAACGCATTCTGTCATCGCCCTCTGTCGTCCGCTCGCTTCCTGACGCCTTTGCTGACCGGCTTGCTTCGTTCTTCGGTAAGACAGCCGCCGGGCTTTTCGCCGATGCTGAGCAGATCAGCGAGGGCAGAAGCGCTGCGTGATCGACCGGCTTTGTCTGGCGCATGATGGGAGCGGGGCAACCGCTCCCATCGGGACAAACAGCGCTGAAACCATCCGGCCCTCGGAACACACTGAGCTTGTTGTCTCGGCTCGACGCTTCGAATGCAGCCAGACACCGCTCAGCTTCGAGCGAGGACGTTGTTTGGAACGTGCAGCATACGTGAGAACTCCCCGCCCGCTGACGGAGTCCTGCTATAACCGTCAAGATCAGTTGATTTGCTGACCTTGACGCTCAGACGCCGCACGATTTTGTTGTGCTGCGGAACGACGTGCCTCGATCTCCCGACCCAGCCCTTCGCGATCGTTTTCCACCCGATTGACCATCTCGGTCAGGCGGTCGGGCCGATCATCATGTCGCCCACTCCAACGGACAATCTCGATCAAGATCGGGGCCAGGTCAAAGCCCTTCGGTGTGAGCTCATACAGAAAGCTTCGGAAGTTTTCCGGGTCGCGTCGTTTCATCACGATGTCCTCGGCTTCCAGATGCTTCAGGCGGTTCGCCAAGATGTTGGTCGAGATCCCTTCGTCTGCAGCGAGGAAATCACCGTAGGTCGATTTTCCGCGAAACAGCATCTCGCGAATGATCAGAAGGGTCCATCTGTCACCGAAGGTGTCCAGCCCGAATGCGATCGGGCAACCCGAGGGTCGCTTGGCGTCAGAATTGGTCATTCAGGAAATGTAACTTTTCTACTTGCAACTCGCAAGTTGATTCCGTAAGTCAAGTGAACTTGCAAAATGCAAGCTGAAGAAATGTAGCGCAAACGACACCGCTGGAAGGACATAATGAGACACCACCAACACCCATCTCCGGGCACAACGCGCAAGGCCTGGACCCGACGCGAAACCATGGCGGCAGCCCTTGGCGCCATGACCGCTGCCACGCCCTTGACCCGCGCCTTGGCGCAGACCGATCCCCAAAAACAGGAGTTGCCAATGAACCCCGGCGCATTCGTCTACACCGAGGTCCAGATCTCGGTTCCCTTCTCCGACGCTCCCTGGCCCCAGGTCAGCGATGCCATTCGCCAACAACCCGGATTTCTGAACAAGACCTGGCTGTCCGGACTGGGCACCAATTCGCTCGGCGGGTTCTACGCATTTGACAACATCGAGAACGCGCAACGCTTCGTTACCGGGTATTTCCCCGCAGAAGCGCGTGGTTTCGGCGTGGCGCATACCACCCGCGTCTTCGACGCGGCATCGGTGTCAGAGGCCAGTCTTGACCTCGGCTCACCGCATTTTGGCGCCAAACCCACGCAGACACCTGGGGCCTTTGTCTACACCGAGGTGCAGGTCAGCGTTCCCTTTGACCAAGCCCCGTGGCGCGACCGGAATCGGGAACTACGCAAGACCCCTGGCCTGATCTCAAAAACATGGCTGAGCGGAATCAACACCCACACCTTGGGCGGCATTGATGCTTTCGACACTCTGGAAAACGCCACTGCCTTCGCAATTGATGCCTTCCCGCAAACGGCGGCCGGCATGAACGCAGCCTTCTACACCCGGGTATTTGACGCCCGCACAACCGAGACCGCCAGCCGGTCTCTTAACTCGCCATATAACGCCTGACCCCACAATTCCGAAAGGACACCAAAATGAAACGCTTCCTAATTTCCCTCGCCCTGATGGGCAGTTTCTTCACCTCTGGCGCAGCCCACGCGGCGGAATGCTTTCCCATGGGAGGCGTCGGTATTCCCAACTTCTTCAGTGAGGGCGAAGGCCAGCCGATGATCATCTCGGCCACGCTGACGGGCACGGTGCAGAACGCGGCCGGAAAGATACTTGCTC